>DASWOO010000147.1:0-5305 GCA_036404335.1 Kofleriaceae bacterium | reverse complement strand
ACGCCGGCCGCGGCGACGAGGCCCGCCGCCTGGCCCGGGCCGCGATCGAGGCGCTCGAGGGCGCGCACGCCGACGCGATCGTCGTCAACTCGGCGGGCTGCGGCTCGTCGATGAAGGAGTGGGGCCACCTGTTCGCCGACGATCCGGTCTGGGCCGGGCGCGCCGCGGCGCTCGCCGGCAAGGTCCGCGACGTCGTCGAGCTGATCGCCGAGCTCGGCCCGGTCGCGCCGCGCCACCCGCTCGCGATCCGGGCCGCGTACCACGACGCCTGCCACCTCGCCCACGCCCAGCGGATCGTGGCCCAGCCGCGCGCGCTGCTCGCGCAGATCCCCGGGCTCGAGCTGGTCGAGCTGGACAGCGACACCTGCTGCGGCAGCGCGGGTGTGTACAATCTGCTCGAGCCCGACAGCGCGCGAGAGATCGGCGAGCGCAAGGTCGACAGCGTGGTCGCCGCCGGCCCGGCGCTGCTGGTCAGCGCCAACCCGGGCTGCACCCTGCAGATCCAGATGCTGCTGCGCGCGCGCGGCGTCGATGTCCGGACCGCGCACACCATCGAGCTGCTCGACGCCTCGATCCGCGGCGCGGGGCTGTTCGGTACTGGCAGTAAGATTCCGTGATTGCCGATTCCTGATCTGCGCTGAGGCGATATCAGGCTACTCCGCATCACACAATCGTGCCGCGGAGCGTAAATTTCGACACTGACGTTGTGCGCGGCAGACTTCCATGCTGGAATGTCCCTGATCACCTGATCTCCGTTCGCTCCAATCTCAATTCACAGCCCGCTGAGGGCTGTTCCCGCGAGGCCCAGAATGAGTGACTTCCAGACCGAGATGAACCGCAGCGTGCAGATGTTCGTCGCCCAGATCACCGAGCTCGCGCGGCGCGCCGCGATCGAGACCCTCGAGTCGGCGTTCGGCGAGCGCGCGGCGCGGGGCGGCGGCGGGGCTGGCGCGACGGCGGCCGCGGCGATGCTCGACAGCACGGGCCGGGTCGGCCGGCCGCGCGGCGGGCGCGGCGCCAAGCGCACGTCGGCGGACCTCGAGGCGCTGTCGCAGCGGGTCGAGTCGTTCATCAAGAGCAACCCGGGCCTGCGGATCGAGCAGATCAACAAGGAGCTGGGCACGACGACCAAGGATCTCGCGCTGCCGATCCGCAAGCTGATCGCCGACGGCGTGATCACCGCCGACGGTCAGAAGCGCTCGACGACCTACTTCGCGGGCGGCAAGAAGCCGAAGGCCGCGGCCGGCGCGCGCAAGAAGCGTAAGTAACGAGTCACTACTGATCGCGTTCGGGCGCGCAGGTCGAGACGCCCGCGCCGGTGACGCGATAGGGCAGATGCTCGAGCACGGTGCGATATGCGCCGTTGCGATCGACCGAGCGCACGGTGGAGTTCAGCGATCCGTCATCGGTATACGTGGTGACGAAGACGTAGAACACGCCGCCCCACTGCGCGAAGGCGTAGGACTGGATCACGCCGAGCGAGGTCTTGCCGAGCGTCCAGCGCGGGCCCTTGGGCTGGCCGTTGCTCCGGTTGATCTCCTGGACGTACGACGCCTGGTCGTTCATCGGATAGAACCCGTAGAGCCGGGCCTCGCTGGTCCCGGTCAGCTCGGGGTTGAGCTCGCCCTCGACCGAGCCGACCCGGTGGAGCGCGAGATCGGGCTTGGTGGTGTCGACGTACGCCAGCGGGTGCTCGGGGGTGTCGGCCGCGAGCCACAGCTTCTCGGTCGAGCCACCCGGCGTGTCGGTGACGAAGCCCATGCCGAACCGCGCGGTGGGCACGAAGCTGGTCGGCCGGCAGCTCGCGTCGGTGATCGCGACCTTGAACATCCGGCCATCGCCGTAGATGACCCACGCCGTGCCGTGGCGATCGATCGCCATCGAGAATGGCCCGCCGCGCGCCTGGCACCGCAGCGCGCCGATCCGCTCGAACGGGGCGCCGGGCAGCTTGCGCGGATCGAAGCTCAGCAGATCGCCCGCTGAATCGACGACGTAGATCAGGCCCGCGCCGGCATCGGCGCAGGTCGCGTTGCACTTGCCGTCGGCGCAGCCGTCGTGACAGGCCTGGATCCGGCGGCCGAGCACGCCGTTGGCCTCGCACGCGACGACGTCATTACCGATGCACACCCGGCTATCGGCCGGCGCGCAGCGCTCGTCGATCGCGGCGATCGGCGGGACGTTCGGCCGCGCGTCGTCGTCGGTCGACGCCGATCGTTTGCACCCCGCGCCGAGCGCGCCGCCGCCGCACAAGATCACCAGGATCGACCAACGCATCATACGCTTCCTCTATGATATGCGGTGGTTGGCCGCGGGGCCGGGATCACGAAGGTACATGTGAACGACTTTGAATCCGGGTGTCGCGACGCCGTCGGCGAGCGCCGGCCTCTTATAGTAGTCGTAATGAAAGCTGTCGGGGTGCTCGTGGTGCTTGCCGCGGCGGGAGCGGTGGCGAAGGCCCAGCCGGCCGCCGACCCACCGGCCGCCGACCCACCGGCCGTCGCCACATCGGCCGGGCCGGGGCTCAAGCTCGAGGACGCGATCCAGCTCGCGCTGCACCGCAACGAGCGCGCGCGGATCGCCGAGCTCGACATCACCGTCGCCGAGGCCGCGGTGAGCCGCGCCCGCGCCGCGTTCCTGCCCGTGCTGTCGGCCAACGGCAACGACACCCTGCACCTGCACGGCGATCCCACCAACACCGCGCAGGCCGCGCTCAACCTCAACCAGCCGCTGATCTCGCCCTCGGCGTGGCCGCTGTACGGCCAGGCCAAGCACCAGCTCGCGGGCGCGCGCGCGCAGAGCGCCGACGACAAGCGCCAGATCGCGTTCGACGCCGCGTCGGCGTTCATCAACGTGCTGCTGCGCCAGGAGGTGCTCAAGGCCGCGCAGCGCCGGCTCGAGACCGCCAAGGCCGACCTCGCCGACACCGACGCGCAGGTCAAGGCCCAGCTGGTCAGCTCCAACGACGTGACCCGCGCGCAGATCGGCCTGTCGAGCTCGGCGCGCGAGGTCGCCAACGACCAGGGCACGGTCGATGACGCCTATGTCCAGCTCGGCTTCCTGATCAACCAGCGCGTCACCGGCGGCCTCCAGATCCCGGCGGAGCTCCTGACCGCCGGGGTCAAGCCGCTCGCCACCGCGGACCACCTGGTCGCGGCCAGCCTCCAGCAGCGGCCGGACCTGGTCGCGCGCAAGGAGGCCGCGCTCGCCGCGCACGACTTCGCCGCCGAGCCGCGGATGCGCTGGTTCCCGACCCTGGGCTTCAACGGCCAGCTCGCGGCGACCACCGTCGGCGACAACGATCACGTCGATGGCTCGATCGCGCTGGTCGCGAGCTGGACGTTGTTCGACGCCGGGATCCGCACCGCCGACGCCAGGTCGCGCGACGCCCAGGCCGAGATCTCCGATCTGCAGGCGGTCGCGCTGGTCCGCCAGGTCGACACCCAGGTCCGCAGCGCGGCGGTGTCGCTGGTCGCCGCGCAGCAGGCGCTGCTCGCCGCCAACGATGCGGTGGTCGCGGCGCGCAAGAGCGCCGACGAGACCGCGATCCTCTACCACCAGCAGCTCGCCAAGGCGATCGAGCTGCTCGACGCCAACGAGCAACGGTTCTCAGCCGAGGTCGACTACGCGGTCGCGCAGTTCTCGGTCGCCAACGCTTACCTCGCGCTGCGCCAGGCCATGGGCCTGGAGCCGATCGGAGACCTGCCATGATCAAGTCGATCGCCACGTTCAGCCTGCTCGTGCTCGCCGCCACCGCCTGCGCGAAGAAGCCGGCCGAAGATTCGCCCAGGGGCAAGCGCGCCGGCGGCGGCCGCGAGACCGGCGGCAAGCTCGAGTTCCCGGTCGACGTCGCCACGCTCGAGGCCAAGCAGATGCAGTACACGGTGACCGCGCCGGGCAGCCTCGAGGCGTTCCAGCAGGTGCAGATCACCGCGCGCGTCGCCGGCGCGGTCGACAAGGTGTCGTTCGTCGAGGGCCAGACGGTCAAGGCCAACGACGCGCTGGTCACGATCGAGAGCGAGCGCTACCAGATCGGCGTCGAGCAGGCCAAGAGCACGCTGGCCAAGGCCCAGGCCACGCAAAAGGCCGCCGAGGCCGCGCTCGGCCGCCGGCTGACCGCGCAGCAGGCGTCGCCCGGCCTCGTGCCCGGCGAGGAGATCGAGCAGAAGCAGACCGCGGTCGACACCGCCAAGGCCGACGTCGAGCAGGCCAAGCAGCAGGTCCACATCGCCGACCTCAACCTGCGGGACGCGTTCGTCCGCGCGCCGATCGCCGGCGTGGTCCAGACCCGCACCGTGCAGCAGGGCCAGTTCCTCCAGGCCGGCGCGGTGCTCGCGACGATCCTGCAGCGCGATCCGCTGCTGCTGCGGTTCCAGGTCACCGAGGCCGACTCGCTGCGGCTCAAGGAGAGCGCGCGCGAGTACTCGGCCAAGATCGTGCTGGTCGGCGGCGCGGCCGATCCGGCGACCCGCATGGTGCCGATCACCGCGCAGGTCGATCAGACCGATCACCAGCACTTCCTCTTGCCCGGCGCGTTCTGCGAGGTCACCGTGCCGGTCGGCAACGCGCGCAAGGGCATCGTGGTGCCGTCGCTCGCGGTCCAGCCGACCGAGAAGGGCAACACGGTCTACATCGTCGACGACAAGCACCTGGCGCACGCCCGGGTGGTCGAGCTCGGCATGCACACGTCGGACGGCGGGGTCGAGCTGACCCGCGGCGTCCAGGCCGGCGAGCTGATCGTGGTGCGCGGCATCGATCCGCTGACCGACGGCGCGCCGGTCAAGATCGGCAGCACGATGTCGCTCGAGCAGGCCAACGCGCCGGCGGCCGGGGCAGGCTCGGGCTCGGCCGCGCCGACCACCGGCTCGTCGATCAACCCGGTCACCGGCAGCGGCGGCGCCGCGGGCTCGGCGGCGGATCCCACTGTTCCGGCTGTCCCGGCCGCGGGCTCGGCGGGCACGCGATGAACATCACCGACCTGTGCCTGCGGCGGCCGGTGTTCGCCTGGATGATGATGTGCGGCACGATCCTGTTCGGCATCATCTCGGTGATGCGGATCGGCGTCAGCCAGTTCCCCGACGTCAACAATCCCAGCGTGACGATCAGCGTGTCGTGGAGCGGCGCGTCGCCCGAGGACGTCGAGACCGGCATCGTCAACCCGATCGAGGACGTGCTGTCGCAGGTCAACGGCGTCCTCGAGATCACGTCGCAGTCCAAGCACAACTCGGCGCGGGTCACCGCGACGTTCGACATCGACCGCAACATCGACCTCGCGGTCCAGGACGTCCAGGCCAAGATCGCCCAGATC
>DASWOO010000146.1:0-4886 GCA_036404335.1 Kofleriaceae bacterium | reverse complement strand
TGGACCCCGAGCCTGTTCGCGGCCGGCCCGGACGGCTAGGCGCCGAGCATCCGCGATCGCTATCTATTGATGGCGAGCGAGCGCGACGCCGAGGGCCGGCCGACCCCGGGCGACGACGCGCTCGGCGAGCTGTACGGCGTGCTGCCCTCGCTGGCCATCGTTCGCCAGCGGCTGGCCGACGAGCCGCGCCACCTCTGCCACGACTTCATCGCCTCGGAGGCGATCGCCAAGCTCGACCGGGCGTACGACCAGGACCACAAGGACCTCGTCGCCGCCGAGGACCGGATGCGGGTAGCCCTCGACACCCAGCTCGAGCGCGAGCGCGCACGCCGCGGCCTCGCCAGCCTCGACGCCCTGGCGAAGCTGCCGGGCCTGGCCGAGCCCTACGCCCGGTGGCAAAAGCTGACCGTCCTCCACGCCGGCCTGGTCGCCGCCCAGAAGCACTACGTGTGCGAGGGCTACCTGGCCGAGGCCGACACCGACGGCCAGGTCACCTGGCGCACCGGCAACGCGACCGAGCTGTTCCAGCGCCGCAACTTCCTGATGCCCAACGAGCGGCTCGATCCCGAGACCCGCGAAGCGCTGGCGCTCGACAGCCGCGAGCTCGACTTCCGCCTGGCGCTGCGCGTCCTGCGCGAGCGCGTCGTCGACGCCAGCGGCGTGATCGAGGACGGCACCGCGGACGGCGGGCCACAGCCGGTCCTGGGCCGCATGCTCGACCCGGGCAACATGCGGGCGGCGCGCGGCAACGAGCGGCCGCTGCCCGACGCCGCGCCCGATCTGGTCAGCGCGACCACCGAGGCCGCCGCCCGCCAGCTCGGCTGGCTCGGCCCGGCCGAGGCCCGCGCGTTCCTCGATCGCCACCCCGGCGACGCCCGGGTCGCGCTCGCCCTGCCGCCGCCGCCGGCCTACCACGCCGCGCAGATGGAGCTGGTCGCCGAGATCGACCGCGGCGACGTCTGGTACGACGAGCACCCGATCCCGCGCAAGATCGCGCACCGGCCGACGATGATCCTCTACGTCAACGACCACGGCACCAGGCGGCCGCTGGTCCGCTGGCCGACGACGATCGGCGGCTGGGCCGACCAGCGCCTGGCCAACGGCGCGCTGGTCCAGAAGTGGAAGGAGTCCGACGTCGGCGCGTTCGTGTGGCGCGATCTGTACGCGGCGCCGACCTGGCTCGCGCCCAAGACCACTCCGGATCGCGACCTGGTGACCAACCTGTACAATGGCCACTACGCGCTCAAGTCCTCGGTGCTCGGCCCCGGGCCGCACGCCGCCTACGGCATGACCCTGCTCGTCCATCACCAGGTGATCAAGCGCGCCGGCGGCGACCGCTACGACGACAACGGCATCGGCACCCACGGCTCGGCGAGCGTGACCTCGATCGTCAACGGCACGAGCCACGGCTGCCACCGCCTCTATAACCAGCTCGCGGTCCGGCTCGCCGACTTCCTGCTGCGCCACCGGGCCCACGCCACCCGCGGCGAGCAGGCCGAGCGCTATCGCCGGATCGTCCGCTACAAGTCCGAGCAGTTCGTCGCCGACATCCGGACCCGCGGCTTCCTCTACGAGCTGATCCCGCCGGTGCCGGTCACCGTGCTGCCCGGTAATATCCTGTCCGAGCGCAAGGTCCCGCCGCGCGACTCCGCACCTGCGCGGCCAGACTGATAGTCTGCTACTGCACCTTCCACACGCGCGTTCGCAAATCGCCAGTCGGTAGATCGTGGACCATCACACCGTGGTGCATGGCGAACGCGTCGCCCTGCAGGAAGCCGTACGGCATCGACACGATGTAGCGATCGCGCGCCGGGGCCAGCGCGTCCTCGACCCAGACGTGCAGGGCGGTGCCGTCGCAGTGCGAGTACCACATCAGCTGCGGGATCACGTTGGCGATCACCATGCAGCGGTCGAGCTTGCTGGCCGCTCGATCCGCCTGGATCGTCGTCGCCGCGCTGAGGATCGAGCCGCGGGCCCGGCCGATGCTGCTCTGATAGAACGGCACGACCGCGGCGATGCCGAACCACGCCAGGCCGCACAGCCACAGCGCGATCCGGGGCCGCGGCGCGACCATCGTCCGCCACGCCTCGGTGCCGAGCACGACCAGCAGCGCGACCGCGATGTAGACGTAGCGCGGCTGGGCGTGGCTCTGGATGCCGATCGCGAACAGCTGGCCGAGCGCGACGCTGCCGACGAACCACGCGCGCCGCGAGCGAAACTTGCGGACCAGGCCGACCAGGCCGCCGAGGATCACCGGGGTGATCAGCGCGCCGTAGTAGGTGAACGGGTTGGTCGTGAGGTACGTGACCAGGCCCTCGCCCCAGTAGGCGCGGCGCGGGATCTCCGAGCTGCGCCGCAGCACGCCGAGCAGGGTGCCCGTGATGTGGATCGAGTGGAGGAAGTGCGGGATCAGCAGCACGCCGAGCAGCGCGGCGGCGGCGAGCACGTTCCACCACCGCGACCACACCGCGCGCCACCACAGCACCAGCGCGGCCAGCCCGGCGATCGCGATCACCGGCGCGCTGCCGTACCGGAAGTAGAACGCGGCCGCGAACGCCGGGGCGGCGAGGGCCACGCGCAGCCGCGGCCCGCCCTCGCGGTCGAGCTCGGACGCCAGCGCGGCCATGCCGGCGAGCACGCCCGCGGTCGCCGGCAGATCGCCGAGCAGGTCGGTGTTGCGCGAGACCATCGAGTGCGAGCCGCAGATCACGATCGCGGCCCACGCCGCGGTGCGCTCGCCGAACGTCACCCGGCCGAGCGCGTACACCGACAGCACGACGCTGAACCCGAGGAGCGCGCTGGCCAGCCGCATCGCGCGGTCACCGCCGCCGAGCCACAGCCCGAGCTGCGCGACCGTCGTCACGCCGCGCGAGCGATACAGCCAGTCGGCGTCGCCGCGCGCGACCAGCGCGAACGCCGACTCGTCGTGGCCCAGCGGCGGGCCGAAGATCAGGTTGAGCACGACGACGATCGCCCAGCCGAGCAGGGCCGCCCCGAGCAGCTTGCGTTCGAAGGTCCAGGTCATGAGCCGACGCCGACGTGAGTATCACGGCGGGCGGAGCCACCGCCCGCGAGAATCGCCCGTGATACAACCGGCGTGGATGAGCCGCGCTCCCCGCCACGCGCTGGTCGCGGTCGAGCTGCACAAGCTCGGCGTGTTCGTGGTCTGGGACCACAGGTCCGGCCCGATCTGCGGGCGTCGGCGAGCTACGCGACCTACCTCGACGCCGGCGGGCTCAGCCTGCCCGACCGCGAGTACTACGAGAACCCCCGGTTCCGCGACAAGCTCGACGGCCTCGAGCGCCACGCCCGCTGGATGTTCGCGCTGCGCGCGCCGCCTGGCCAGCGCGCGCTCGACGCGCTCGACGTCGTCGCGATCGAGGTCGAGCTCGCGCGGCTGACCCGGACGGCGACCCAGCGCCGCGATCTCTGGCCGGTGACCGAGGCCGCGGCGCAGCTCGTCGGCGCGCTGACCGCGGCGATGCGCGACGAGCTCGCCGGGCTCGACTGGATGTCGGCCGCGACCCGGCAGCGCGCGCTGGCCAAGCTCGCCCGGACCCGCCGGCCAAGCTCCGGCTGTACGGCGCGCTGCGCAACCTGCCCGGCGTTCGCCGAGGCGTTTCGCTGCGCGCCCGGCACGCCGATGCGCCCGGCAAAGCCATGCTCGGTGTGGTAGTGACCTGGACCCATGACCGAACCGGCTGACGCCAGGCCACGGCTACCTGCAGGCAAGCCGCCGCTGAAAGAGCGGCTCAAGGCGCTGTTCGCCGAGTACGGCCGGGTGGCGATCGCCGTCTACTTCACGCTGTCGATCCTGGCGATCATCGGGTTCTCGGTCGCGTTCGGCATCGGCTGGTCGCCGACCACCGCGAGCGGCACGCTCGGCGTGATCGCCGCGGGCTGGGTCGCGGCCAAGGCGACCCTGCCGATCCGCATCCTCATCACCCTGGCGCTGACGCCGATGGTCCAGCTCGTGATCGACCGGGTGCGCCGCCGCAAGCCACGGGGCAGCCGTTCAGTCCCAGCGGATGATTCGCTCCCACCCACAGTGGATTGACGTCGGCTCTGCCGCCGGGCAGCTTGGTGCGGCAATCTGTCGCGCACCGATCCCCGAACCGGACGCGATGTAATGTCGCATCGGAACAGCCGACGAGAACTGCGATAACCGGAGCGGATTCCGTTACCCTTCGCCCGGTCTGCGACGAGACGCCGCTCCAAGATCCCACCACCTCACCTTGCGAGACATGCGGGGGATGTGGTGCATAGCTCACTCGAGTAGCCGGACCGCTCGCAAGGCGACTCCGATACACGCCCAACGCAGGAACCTACATGCCGCGTTTCACATTCCCCGAATGGACCGAGACACTCAAGAAGTGGATCAACCTCCTGGTCCTCGGCGCGCCGGTGTATCTGGTCGCGCTCGTCGCCTATGGCGTCACCCCGGAGGCCATCCGGATCGGCTACCAGCCGGATCAACCCGTGCCGTACAGCCACGCGCTGCACGCCGGTGAGCTCGGCCTGGATTGCCGGTACTGCCACTCGACGGTCGAGCGCGCCGCGAAGGCCGCCGTCCCGCCGGCGCAGACCTGCATGAACTGCCACTCCACGGTGAAGAAGGACTCGGACCTGCTGCTGCCGGTCCGCCAGGCCTTCGCCGAGAACGAGGCGGTGCACTGGACGCGGGTCCACGACCTGCCGGACTACGTCTACTTCAACCACCAGGCGCACGTGAACGCCGCGGTCGGCTGCGAGGCGTGCCACGGCCGGATCGATCAGATGGTCAAGGTCTACCAGGCCAAGCCGCTGACGATGGAGTGGTGCCTGGGCTGCCACCGCAACCCGACGCCGTTCCTGCGGAACCCCGAGAACGTCACGAAGATGGGCTA
>DASWOO010000145.1:0-1928 GCA_036404335.1 Kofleriaceae bacterium | reverse complement strand
TGCTGACCGCACACCTCGCTACCCGGCCGGACCTCGCGTGGGAGCACTGGGCGCTCGGTGGTGTCGTGCATCACGCGATCGCCGGCGAGCACCTCGACCTGCTCCAGGATCCCCACGTCACGACGCTCGCGATCGCTATGTCGGAGGACCTCGCCGCGATACCTTAGTTAGATCGACATGACTGGTAGTACCGCGACTGACGATCCACCGATCTCCGTCCGGCCGGGCCCGCGCGGACTCGCCCTGGTCCACACCGCCCTCGACTACCATCGCCACGGCCTGTCGGCGCTCGAGCGCATGGTCGCCCGCTACGGCGACGTCGTCCGCGTCGAGCTCCCGGGGATCCGTGCGTTCCTGTTCGGCCACCCCGAGCTGATCCAGCACGTGCTGGTCCGCCAGCGCGACCGCTATCTCAAGATCAACGGCGGCCGCAACGTGCAGCGGTTCTTCGGCAATGCGATGCAGCTCAACAATGGCGATTATGCGCGCCACCTGCGCCGCACCCTGGCGCACGCGTTCCAGCCCGATCGCATCGCCGCCGTGCACACCGCGCCGATCGTCCGCGCCACCGAGGCGCTGATCGATCGCTGGGCGCCCGGCCCGCGCCCGAGCCTCACCGCCGAGCTGATGGACCTGGCGCTCGATATCACGGTCGAGCTCCACCTCGGCGCCGCGCCGGGCGAGGACACGCGCCAGCTCGGCCGGCTGTTCACCGCCGCGATCGGCTCGCTGCGCGACTTCATGCTGCCCGAGTGGGCGCCGACCCCGCACAACCGCCGCTACCACGCCGCGGTCGCCGCGCTCGACGCCGCGGTGATGTCGCGGATCGCGGCCCGCCGCCGCGACGGCGCCACCGGCGGCGACCTGATGGCGAGCTTTTTGGCGATGGAGGACGACCACGGCCAGCCGCTCAGCGATCGCCAGATCCGCGACGAGCTGATCACGATGATGGCGGCCGGCTATCAATCGGTCGGCATCGCGATCAACCAGACCCTGCGCCTGGTCGCCGAGCACCCCGAGGTCGATCGCCAGCTGGCCGCCGAGCTCGCGACCGTGCTCGGCGATCGGCTGCCGGGCGCCGACGACCTGGCCCGCCTGAGCTACGGCCAGAAGGTCGTGAAGGAGGCGCTGCGCAGCTGCCCGCCCGCCGGCGTGCTCGCCCGCCGCGCCGCGGTCGACGATGTCGTCGCCGGGGTCCAGATCCCGGCCGGCGCACGGGTGTTCCTGTCGGCGTGGGCGATGCATCGCGACCCGCGCTACTACGTCGAGCCCGCCGCGTTCCGGCCGGAGCGCTGGACCTCCGAGCTCGAGCGATCGCTGCCGATGTGCGCGTACTTCCCGTACGGCCGCGGCGCGCGCGCGTGCATCGCGGGCAGCCTGTCGTCGTTCATCATCCAGCTGGTCGTGACCCTGGTCGTCCGGCGCTACCGGCTCGAGGCGCTGCGCCCGACCTCACCCGACCGGTCGTCGTGGCCGTCGATCCTCGCGGCCGGCGGGCTCGGCGTCACGCTCGCGCCGCGCGGCCGCATGCCGACCGAGGCGTAGAGCTCGCCCGGATCGTAGACCACGCCGCGGCAGATCACCGCGTCGGTGTTGCGCACCGCGGCGATGTCGCGCGTCGGATCGCCGTCGAGCAGCACCAGGTCGGCGCGCTGGCCGGCGGCGATCGTCCCGACCTCGCGCTCGGCGTGCATGATCCGCGCGTCGCCCAGCGTCGCCATCGCCAGGGCCTCGGCGGCCGGGATGCCCGCCTGGACCAGCAGCTCGAGCTCGTGCGGCAGGCTGATCCCGGCGTAGTAGTCGGTGCCGGTGTCGATCGGGATCTTGCGGTCCCACGCCAGCTTGACCAGCCGCTGCATCGCCGCGAACGACGCGCGGTACCGGGCGCGATGCGCCGCGTCGGCGGCGAGCCCGCCGGCGCGCGTGCC
>DASWOO010000144.1:0-2868 GCA_036404335.1 Kofleriaceae bacterium | reverse complement strand
GCGGGAAGACGTCCGGATCGTGCATGTGAGCCTGCAGCGCACGCACATCCACCTGCTCGTCGAGGCGAGCGACCGCCGCGCTCTGTCGCGCGGCATGCAGAGCTTCCAGATCTCGGCCGCCAAGCACCTGAACCGGATGATCAGCAAGGGCCGGCCCGGGCCCCGGCGCCGAGGCCGGGTGTTCTCCGACCGCTACTACGCGGAGGTCATCGAGTCGCCGCGTCAGGCTCGGCACGCGCTGTCCTATGTTCTAAATAACTGGCGAAAGCACGTCGAAGATCGCGAGCCGCGGACATCGAGCTGGACCTTCGACTGGTTCTCGAGCGGCTGGACGTTCCCGGACTGGGCAGAGCTGAGCCACGCGCCCTTCCTGCACCTGCCACCGCCAACCTACGAGCCATTCCTCGTCTGCCGCCCCGCCACCTGGCTGCTCCGCACCGGCTGGAAGATGCACGGCCTGATCTCGTATCGCGAGGTCCCCTCCACCTCGGCCCAGTAGCGCCGGCCCCACCGCGCCCGGACCCATCGCGCCCGGACCCATCGCGCCCGGCATCATCGCGCCCGGACCCATCGCGCCCGGACCCATCGCGCCCGGACCCATTGCGCCCGAACCCACCGCGCCCGGACCCATTGCGCCCGGCACCACCGCAGTCGGCCCTGCCGCTCGAGCGGAGGGCCGGGCGAACGCGTGGACCGGCCGTGACCAGCTGCCAGCGTGGCGCTCGGAGCGCTCGTGCAGCTGCTCACCGCCGATCGCCTCGAGCGGGTGCTCCTTCGGATCGAAACTTCGTTTCTGGTTCCGGAAGAAAGAAGAAGAGGAAGAAGAGCAATCAGGAGCCGTTTTCCACCGTCCCGAGCTCTTCGAGGTCCGCCAGGTTGCTGAACGGCCCACGCTGCGCCGCCGTGCTCGCGACCTCCTCGACCGCCTGGGCCAACGTCTCTCCTTCTTCCTCAATAAACCGAAGGTTTATCTCCGGAAGGCGACCCGCCGCTCGAGGCGATCGGCTGTGAGCAGCTGCACGAGCGCCCCAGGCGCCCATCGGCAGCTGGTCACAGGCGGCCCCCGCGGCTCTCCCGGCCCTCCGCTCGAGCATAAGCCTTGCCAGACCGCTACCCCCGCCCTCAGACCGCCATCAGCCGCCGCCGCCGTCCCGCCCTCAGACCGCCGTGCCGGCCATCGAGCGCCGCGCCGCGGCCGCCGCCGGGTGCCAGCCGCCGCGGATCACCCGGCGCCAGAACAGGGCCGCGCCGACGACGATCTCGGCCGCGAGGCCGAGCCAGCCGCCGACCGCGCCCCAGCCGAGCACGACGCCGAGCCCCCAGGTCAGCGGCGGCGTGGTCAGCCACGAGGTGACGATGCCGACGGTGGCGGCGTAGCGCACGTCGCCCGAGCCGCGCAGCACGCCGCGCGCGATGACGTTTGCCGCGTCGGCGATCAGGAACAGCAGGCTGACGTGGACCAACACCTCGGCCCGGGAGGCGAGCGCGGTGTCGCCCGACGCCAGCGCGCCGGTGATCACCCCGCCGAGCAGGGCGTACACCACCACGCAGAGCGCCGAGTAGCTCGCGCCGAGCAGCAGGGTCCGCCTGGCGACCCGCATCACCAGGTGATCGCGGTTGGCGCCCACGGCCTGGCCGACCAGCACCGCCGCGGCCTCGGCCAGCGCGTGCGCCGGCAGGAACGACACGTTGACCAGCTGGATCACCATCTGGTGGGCCGCGCCGTCGACCGCCGAGACCCGGGCGATCACCAGGGTCAGGATCAGGAACGAGCCGACCTCCATCACGAACTGCAGGCCGTTGGGCACGCCCTGGGTCCACACCTCGAGCATCGCCTTGCGCGCCAGCCGCAGGCCGCGCAGGCTCGGCCGCATCCGCCACGCGAGCAGCGCCAGCTCGGTGGTGTTGCCGCACACCGCGGCGATCGCCGCGCCGCGCACGCCCCAGCCGAGGCCCAGGATCAGCGTCGCGTCGAGCACGAGGTTGACCAGGTTGCCGACCACCGACGCGCGCATCGGCGACCGGCTGTCGCCCACGCCATAGCTCGCCTCGCGCAGCGCCGCGAACAGCAGGACCAGCACCGAGCCCGCCGAGCGGATCGCCAGGTACTGCGCCGCGAACCCGCCGGCCCGCGCCGACGCCGACAGCCAGCGCATCCCGGGCGCCACCAGCTGGCCGGCTACCGTCGCCACCACGCCGAGCACGACCGCCAGGCCGATCGCCGCGGCCATCAGCTCGGGCAGCCGATCCCGGCGGCCGGCGCCGACCGCCTGCGACACCAGCGTCTTGGCGCCGCGCAGGAGCCCGATGCCGAAGCACATCAGCGCGAAGCCGACGACACCCGCCAGCCCGACGCCGGCCAGCTGATCGGCGCCGATGTGCGCGACGAACGCCGTCGAGGTCAGGGTCATCGCCGAGAACGACACCATCGACACGGTGATCGGCCACGCCAGCCGGAGCAGCTCGCGGCCGGGGCGTTCGATCCAACTCAGAGACGGAGGAGCAGCGTGCAAGGACATACGAGCCTCGAAGCCGCACGCGCAGGCGTGCCGCGATGGAGCGAGTGGTCCGGTCGCCCGCGTCGTCGCTGAAAACGAAACGGGCTCCGGGTCATGCGACCGGGAGCCCGCGGTGAGGAGCAACTGCTCGTGTCAGCTACACGAGCCTCGCCCACCGCGGGCCTGGCCATCGTTGACGAATCGAATCGTCAGACGCATGGGGCACGGGTAAAGGGCAATGCTCATCGAAATCACCGGTGCTGTCACTCTTGCCTTGCCAGGCGCGCTGCGTCAAGCATCTTTCGCGCGGCATCCGCCACGCACCCGCGTCAGCCGGGAATTGCCACCGGGCAAGGTCGGTTGACAGGCC
>DASWOO010000143.1:0-10670 GCA_036404335.1 Kofleriaceae bacterium | reverse complement strand
AAGGTCCGCCGCGTGTACTGCGTGGTCGACTGCGGGCTGGTGGTCAACCCCGACATCGTCAAGGCGCAGATGGAAGGCGCGATCATCTTCGGGCTCGGCGCCGCGCTCGATCAGGAGATCACGCTGCGCGACGGCGTGGTCCAGCAGCGCAACTACGACACGTTCCCGGTGATCCGGATGTTCGAGAGCCCGGAGATCATCGTCGAGATCCTGCCGGGCGAGGCCGATCCGACCGGCGTCGGCGAGCCCGGGTTGCCGCCGCTGGCCCCGGCGATCGCCGCGGCGCTGTGCCAGCTGACCGGGGTCCGGCTGCGGCGGATGCCGCTGCAGCGCGCGTGGCACGAGCACGTGTCGGCGCGAGGTGGCGCGTGAGGCGGCTGCTCGGGATCGCGGCGCTGCTCGCGATCGCCGCCGGGCCCGCGGGGCCGACGCCGGCGCAGATCGACGCCGGCAAGCGCGCGTTCGTCGACGTCGTGCGCGTGCTGCAATCGCCGCGCTGCGTGAACTGCCACCCGGACGGCGACCGGCCGCTGCAGACCGATCGCGCGCTGCGCCACGCGCAGAACATCTCGCGCGCCACGATCGCCGCGGGCGTGCCGTGCTCGACCTGCCACCAGGATCACAACTCCGAGGCCGTCGGCGTCGCCGGCGGCCCGCCGGGCGCGCCGCGCTGGGGCCTGCCGCCCGTCGATCAGCCGATGGTGTTTCAGGGCCGGACCGCGACGCAGATCTGCGAGCAGGTCCGCGATCCGAAGCAGAACCACGGCAAGTCGCTCGCCGAGCTGGTCGACCACGTCGATCACGATCCGCTCGTGCTGTGGGGCTGGTCGCCCGGCGGCCACCGCACCACGCCGCCGCTCGGCCACGACGCGTTCGTCACTGCGTTCAAGACCTGGGTCGCGGGCGGCGCCGCCTGCCCTTAGGTGCCCCGCAGGGGCGGCCTCAGGGGTGGCTCAGCAGCACGTCGAGCCCGCCGGCGACCATCGTGCCGCCGGGCGGCTGATACAGCACCGGGGTCGGCCGCGACGCGCCGGTGTCCTCGGTGACGAACTTGCCGCCGTTCCAGCGCGCGAGCTGGTCCTGGCCGCTCGACGCGACCACGACGTGATCCGCGTCGACCGCGAAGATCCCGCCGACCGCGACGTTGGCCGGGATCGTGGTCCATGGGCCGTCGCCGATCCGCTGCAGCACGCTGCTCGGCGGGATCGCGATCCACAGCGTCCCGCCGGCGCCGCTGATCGCGCCGAGGTCGGTCTTGGTCGCGAGCGACGGGTCCGGCGTCATCACGCTCGGGTTGGTGCGATCCCAGCGCAGGAACGTGCCGCCCGGCCCGGTCGCCCAGACGTGATCGGCGTCGGCGCCCCACAGCCCGACGAAGTCGACGGTGACGCCGGTCGCGACCGGGTTCCACGCGCCGGCCACGTAGTGATACGCGACGCCGCGCTCGCCGACCGCGAGCGCCTCGCCGGGGCCGAGCGGCCAGATCTTGGTGATGAACTTGTGGTCCTCGGTCAGCGGCGTGGCGAGCACGGTCCGGGTCCAGCGCGTGCCGTCGAAGTGCTCGCCGCTGACCTCGTAGTGCTGCCGGTCCGCGGTCACGACGAACCCGGCCGAGAACAGCTCGTCGCCGGCCGCGCCGTGCACGCCGGCGACCGCGTACGCGCCGGTCAGCGGGTGGATCGTCGTGATCGCGTGGCCATCCCAGTGGCGGATCTCGCCGCCGGTCGCGAGGTACAGGTTGTCGTCGGCGGGGCCCCAGAGGTCGGTCACCGCCATCAGGTTGGGCTCGATGATCGGCTTGATCGCCGTGTCGCTCGCCCTGGTGTAGAGCGCGCCCGAGCCGCCGACCAGCCACCACCGGCCGTCGATGATCCGGCCATCGTAGAGGTAGACGCCGACGGCGGACGTATCGACCGGCGTCGTGGTCAGGGCGCTGCCATCCCAGTGGATGAAGCCCGACGTCGCCGAGCTCGGGCCCTCCCACCACCACCACACGTCGTTGCTCGCGAGCGCGGCGATCTCGCCGATGAACCCGCCGACCGGTAGCCCCGTCGGCACCCGGGTCCACGCCGCGCCGTCCCAGTGCGCCATCACGCCGTCGGCGCCGCTGACCCACGCGTCGTCGCGCGCGACGCCGACGAACGCCCCGACCGCGGCCGGCGCGTCGTAGGCCCGGCTGAACGCGTGGCCGTCGTAGTGCATGACGCCCGCCGGCAAGGTCGACATCCAGAAGTCGTCGGCGGCCAGGCCCCAGATCGAGCCGATGAAGCAGTTGCAGCCGGTGTCCAGCGACCTGAACGCGCCGCCGGCGAGCTTGCGATCGACCATGCCGTCGTTGCGCGTGACCCAGACGTCGCCGGTGGGCGCCTCCCAGATGTTGTCGAACGCGTGGATGCCATTGGGCGGCAGGGTCTCGGCGATCGTCCAGGTGCTACCGTCCCAGTGCTCGACGGCGTTGCCGATCACGATCCAGATGTCGCGCGGCCCCAGGCCGGTGATGCCGTAGGTGTACTGACCGGGCACGACGTCGTCGGGGACGGCGGGGTGATGCACGTGCCACGCGGCGCCGTCCCACTGCAGCACGGTGCCGTGCTCGCCGACCAGCCAGACGTTGTCGGCCGCGGTCGCGAACACGTGGGCGTAGGCGTTGCCGGTCGGCGTCGGCGTGCGCCAGCACCAGTGATCGGCGCTGCACTGCGCCGGCATCCGGGCCAGCGCCGCGAATGGATCGCCGCTCGCGACCGGCGAGGCCGCCTCGCCGGCCGCGTCGCCGGCGGCGTCGCCGATCGGCAAGCCCGCATCGGGCGAGTCGGGCTCGGCGGACTTGCATGCCGCGAGCGCGAGGATCAGGATCCACCGGCTCACGGCTGACCTACGGGGGTGTTGCGATAGACGCCGACCGCGTCGTCGACGCCGACCAGCATCTGCAGCGGCGTGGCCGACGGGTGGATCGCGACCGCGCGCACGACCTGGCCTTCAAATCCGTCGAGCGTCCAGTGCTCGCCGCCGTCGGTCGTCTTGTACAGCCCGGCGCTGGTGCCGGCGTAGAGCAGATCGGGATCGGGGCAGTAGGTGACCTGACCGTTGCTGTAGCAATCGATCGCGATCACGTAGACCTCGGCGCCGGCGGGCAGGCCGGTGTTGCGCCGGTACCAGTTGAGGCCGCTGTTGGTGGTCTTGTAGATTTGGCCGCCGCCGCGCAGCGCCGCGTAGTAGGTCGTCGCCGAGCCCGAGCTGGTCGACTCGCCGCACTGGAACGGGTTGGTGTTGATGCTCGACGGATCGACGGTCAGCGACCACACCCGGTTGCGGTCGTCGAACGCGATGCCGGTGTCGCGCTCGGCGTACGCGCCGCCCGCGGTCGCGGTGAGGTCACACGCGCGGAAGATGCCGCCGCTGGCCGGCGCGCCCGCCGGGGTCTGGCCGTAGACCGCGACGTAGACGTCCTTGGCGCCGCCGCTCGCGATCCCGCGGACCGTGCCGGTGACGGCGCCCGGCGCGTCGCCCGCGAAGTGCGGCACCATCGTCGTCGGCTGGTTGCCGTGCAGCACGACCGCGCCCAGCGCCGCGCTCCACGACCCGGCGATGTAGCCGACGTTCTGGCGAAACACGAACGCGAACACGTCGAACACGCTGCCGGCGCTGGCCAGCGACTGCGCGGTCCACGAGTCGCCGCCATTGCTCGAGCGGAAGCCGTTCGCCAGGCTGGTCGCGTCCGACACGTAGTAGACCGGCGGGCCGTTGGGGTTGACCGCGACCGCGCGGCCGTTGAGGTTGGCGGTGTTGGGCGCGACGACGCCCTGGCTCGTCGTGTTGGTCCACGCGATCGGCGGGTCGAGCCGGGACTTGAAGATGCCGTTGTGATCGGTGCAGACCAGCGCGTACGGCGCGGTGAACAGCGGCGTCGAGTAGCGGATGCCGTCGTAGCACGGCGTGCCGGCGAAGTTGATGTTGGCCGCGACGTAGCCGCCGGTGCACCCCGAGGTGTCGTAGCCGCCGCAGTCCGCCGCGCACTTGAGCGCGCCCGCCGGGTGGCCGGCCGAGGTGCAGGTCGCGCCGCCGAGCTCGGACGCGTCGCAGACCTCGCCGTTCGCGAGGTCGAGCGCGCCGTTGCCGCAGGTCGACGGGTCGAGGACGAACGCGCGATGCGCGGTGGCGATGTTGCCGGCGGCGTCGCGGGCCGCGAGGTCGAAGCGGTGCGGGCCGGCGGCGAGCGCCGGGGCGTCGAACCGGCCGCTGCAGTCGGCGAACGCGGCGTCGTCGATCCGGCACTGGACGTTGGCCGGGTCGCCCGTGACCGTGAATGTCCAGCTCGGGGTCGGGTCGGGTGTCGCGGTGTCTGGACCGCTGGAAATCATGACCTGGGGCGCGGCGGTGTCGGCGGTCCAGCGCAGCTCGGCCGGGGTCGGGTCGGCGTTGCCGGCGGCGTCGACCGCGCGGACGCGGAACACGTGGCTGCCGTCGCCGGCCGCGAGCGTGAGCGGCGACGCGCAGGTCGCGAACGCCGCGTCGTCGAGCGCGCACTCGAAGTGATCGGCGTCGGGCGCGGCGGTCGAGAACGCGACGCTCGGCGACGCGGTGTTGTCGACCGGGGCCGGGCCGAGGTCGATCGCGGTGTCGGGCGCGGCGGTGTCGGTCTGCCAGTGATAGCTCGCGGTGACCGGCGTCATCGCGTCCGCGACGATCGTGAGCTGGTGGCTGCCGTCCGCGACGTCGGCCTCGAACGGCGAGGTGCAGGCGGTGGCGGCGGCGCCGTCCAGCGCGCAGGTCGTGGTCGCGGGCGCGCCATCGACGTGGAACGCGATCACCGCGTGCGCGTCATTGCCGAGCGGCGCCGGCGTGTTGTCGAGCGTGATCGCGAGCTCGGGCTCGTCCGGTACCGCGCGAACATGATCGCCGCACGCGGCAAGCGGAAGGATCAGGGTGAGCGCGACGCTGATCGGCCGGGGCATCGAGATCCAAGGTATCTGTGCGATTCCCGGTGACGATGACAGCGCGATGATCTCGCACTATGTAGGTCCGATCGTTACCTGCGTGTAACCTGAGTTCAGAAATTCAGCGACATTGCATGTCGTGCCATGAGCAGAGTTTCACGCGCCACCGTATTGGCCCGCACCGAATGCTCGCGAAGCAGCTCTTTGATCCGCGCATCGCCCTTGGGGCCGTCGTATGCGGCGCGGCGCTCGCGAAAGGGCGCGAGCAAGGCGTCGATCGCAGCCGCGACCTCGGCCTTGATCGCGCCGTCGCCGAGGTCGTCGCCGCGCGCGTAGCGGTCCTCGAGCACGGCGATCCGCTCGGGGTCGGGCACGAACGCGCGCACGTACTGGAACAGCGCGTTGGACGTGTCGCCCGGCTCGGTCGTCGCCTGGCGGCCGGTGTACAGCTTGGCCAGCTTGGACCGGATCTGCGCCGTCGTGTCAGACAGGTAGATCGCGTTGTCCATCGACTTGGACATCTTGCGCTGGCCGTCGGTGCCGACCAGGCGGCCGACCCGGCCGATCATCGCCTCGGGGACCGGGAACACGCCGCCCGCGCGGGCATAGTCGGCGTCCGCCGTCGTCGGGTCGACGCCGCAGTACAGCTGATCGAACCGGCGCGCGACCTCGCGGCACATCTCGATGTGCGCCGATTGATCGACGCCGACCGGCACCAGCTCGGCGCGAAACGCGAGGATGTCGGCGCACTGGCCCACGGTGTACAGCGGGAACCCGAAGCTGTGGCTGTCGCCCAGGCCCTTGGCCTCGAGCTCGGCGCGCAGGGTCGGGTTGCGCATCACGCGGTTGAACGGCAGCAGCATCGCGAAGATCCAGGTCAGCTCGGCGATCGCCGGGATCTCGGTCTGCAGCACCAGGGTCGAGCGCTCGGGGTCGACGCCCGCGGCCAGCCAGTCCTTGACGATGTCGAGCGTGTCGCGCTGGATCGCCGCCGGCTGCTCCGCGCGCGTCGTGAACGCGTGCATGTTGGCGATCAGGAAGTAGCAGGCGTGATCGGCCTGCAGCCGCACGCGGTTCTCGAGCGAGCCAACCCAGTGGCCCAGATGCAGCCGGCCGGTCGGCGTGTCTCCCGTGAGGATGCGTGGTCTATGCGTCGACATGTCTGGCTCCTGGCCGCCGGGGCCGGCCAGCCTCGCATGTCAGACGAACGCGATACCTGCCGGAACCCGGCGGCATCGTGGTGATCGAGATCAGCCCGCGTGCCGCTGCTTCGCGCAGCGCCACCAGCGGCAAATCGCGATCGTGGGGGTCACAGTCCGTACGATAGCACACGATCACGGGCTGCTCAGGGGGCGGCGTGGAGGGCGCGGTATTCGCGGGGGCCGAGGCCGAGCTGGCGCTCGAAGGCGCGCTTCATGTGGGTCGGGCTGCCGAAGCCGCAGGTGGCGGCGACGGATTTGGCGGGGTCGCCGGCGGTGAGGAGGGTGCGGGCGTGCTCGACGCGGAGCTTGTCGATGAGCTTGGCAGGCGTGAGGGAGAGCTGGTCGAGGCAGCGGCGGTGGAGGGTCCGGACGGACAGGCCGGCGCGGTGGGCGAGCGCGTCGACGTCGAGGGTGGCGAGGTGGCCGCGGGCCCAGGCGATCGCGGGGCCGAGCGGGTCGGCGTGGGCGCACTGGGCGACGAGGGCGGCGCTCCATTGCGACTGGAAGCCGGGGCGGCGGACGTAGAGCACGAGGCGGGCGGCGATGTCGTCGGCGATGCGGCGGCCGTGGTCGTCCTCGACGATCGCGAGCGCCATGTCGATGCCGGTCGTGACGCCGGCCGAGGTCCAGATCTGGCCGGTGCGGACGAAGATCGCGTTGCCGTCGACCTGGACCGCGGGGAACCGGCGGGCGAGCTCGGCGGTGGCGGACCAGTGGGTCGCCGCGCGCAGGCCGTCGAGCAGGCCGGCGGCAGCGAGCAGGAACGCGCCGGAGCACACCGAGGCCATGCGGCAGCCGAGCCGCGCGGCGCGGACCAGCCAGCGGCGGAGCGCGGCGTCGGCGACCGCGGCGCGGATCGGGGCCGCGTCGCCGCCGGCGACGACGATGGTGTCGGTGGGCCGCGGCGCGAGCCGGGCGAGCGCGCGGGTGCGGATCACCAGGTTGCACGACGTCGTGCGATCGCCGCCGCCAGCGGACGCGACGATGACCTCGTAGGTCGGCGCGCCGCGCGCCCGGCTCGCGGCGGCGAACACCTCGGCCGGGCCGGTGGCGTCGAGGGTCTGCACCCCGTCGAACACGACGACGATGACGCGGGCAGGTGCTTTGCTCGGCCGGGGCACTGGCAGAATTTAGCAATTGTTTGTCATGGCTGCCACGGCCTCGAGCGCGCACGATGCCCGCATGACGCTCCACATCGGCATGCTGCTGTACCCTGGGCTGACCCAGCTCGATCTGACCGGCCCGTTCGAGGTGATGCACCGCATCCCCGGCGCCGAAGTCCACCTGGTCTGGAAGGACACCCAGCCGGTGCGCGCCGACTCCGGGCTGGCGATCTCGCCGACCACGACGCTCGCCGCGTGCCCGGCGCTCGACGTGGTGTTCGTGCCCGGCGGCCCGGGCCAGGTCCCGGTGATGACCGACCGCGAGGTCCTCGACTTCGTCCGCCACCACGGGGCGAGCGCGCGCTACGTGACCTCGGTCTGCACCGGCGCGCTCGTGCTCGGCGCCGCCGGCCTGCTCGACGGCTACAACGCGACGACCCACTGGGCGTTCACCGAGCTGCTCGCCGGGTTCGGCGCGCGGTTCACGCCCGGCCGCGTCGTGGTCGACCGCAACCGGATCACCGGCGGCGGCGTCACCGCCGGCATCGACTTCGGCCTGACGATCGCCGCGGAGCTCGCCGGCCCCGACCTCGCCCGCGCGATCCAGCTCGGCATCGAGTACAACCCGGCGCCGCCGTTCACCAGCGGCCACCCCAGCGTCGCCGACCCGGCGCTGGTCGCCATGGTGCGCGGCCGGCTGGGCGACATCACCCGCCGGCTCGGCCGCGACGCCACCGCGCAGTGATAGCCTCGCCGGGTGCTGAAAGACAAAGTCATCGTGATCACCGGCGCCAGCCGCGGCATCGGCGAGGCCATCGCGCGCGCGGCGATCGAGGCCGGGGCCCGGGTCTGCCTGGCGTCGCGCAAGCAGGCCGATCTCGACCGGGTCGCCGGCTCGCTGCCCGCGGACCGGGTGCTCGCGGTCGCCTGCCACACCGGCAAGGCGGAGGAGGTCGACGCGATGTTCGGCAAGGCGATCGAGGCGTTCGGCCGCGTCGACGGCCTGGTCAACAACGCCGCGACCAACCCGTACTTCGGCCCGCTGATCGACACGCCCGACGCGGCGATCGACAAGACCTTCGAGGTCAACGTCAAGGGCTACCTGTACTGCGCCCGCGCGCTGGTCAAGCACGCGCGGACCCGCGCCGGCGGCGGCTCGATCGTCAACATCGCCAGCATCGCCGGCACCCGCGCCGCGCTGATGCAGGGCATCTACGGCGCGACCAAGGCCGCCGTGATCAGCATGACCCAGACCCTGGCCAACGAGCTCGGCTCGAGCGGCATCCGGGTCAACGCGATCGCGCCCGGCCTGGTCGAGACCAAGTTCGCCTCGACCCTGGTCAATAACCCGGCGATCCTCGAGCGCGTCGTCGCGCGCACGCCGCTCGGCCGCCACGCCCAGCCGCCCGAGCTGGCCGGCCCGGCGATCTTCCTGCTGTCGGACGCGGCGTCGTTCACGACCGGCACGGTGCTCACCGTCGACGGCGGCGTGACGTCGAACTAGCGATCAAAGCTGGCGATCATCGGGCGGCGTCGATCAGCGCGGCCTCGGCGAGCTCGGCCCGAGCCAGGCCCGGCCGGGCCGGCTGATCCGCCGCGGCCCGGTCGCGCAGCGCCGCGGCCTGGCGATGATCGTCGGCGATCCGGCGGTCGAGCGCGGCGATCTGGCGCTCGGCCTCGTCGGTCCAGCCGGCCTCGCGCGCGGCGGCCGACTTGCCGAACGCCTCGCGGCTGACCCGCGGCAGGTCGAGGTCGCGGGCGGCGAGCGCGAGGTTCCACCACGCCGGGCTCGGACCGGCGGCGCGCGGATCGGGGTGCGCCTCGGTCGTGGCGATCGCGCGGTAGGCGAGCTCGAGCGCGGCGTCGGGGTGGCCGCCGGCGAGCGCGAGCGCGGCGCGATCGGTGTCGGCGTCGAGGTCGGTGCGAGCGTCGCGCGGATCTCGTCGACGGTGAGGCTCTGCCACCAGGCGCGGTCCTCGCCCGGCAGCTCGAACGGCTCCTCGAGCGGGTTCTCGGCATCCCGAGGATATCACTCGAAGAACTTGAGGCTCCAGCCGGTCGACGCGGCCGTGCCGCGCGTGTAGGTGATGTTGCCCCACCACATGAACGTGCCCGAGTACCAGTAGCGGCCCGCCCAGAACGGGTTGGGGTTATCGCTGTCAGGCACGCCGTGATAGGCGAGCGGGAACTTCTGCCCCGCGGGCGGGCTGGTGTTAATGTCGCCGTCCAGCAGCACGAACGAGTTGTGGCCGACGCCCTTGGCGTACAGCGTCGGATCCCAGCCGTCCATCATCAGCGTGCCGTTGGACCCGAACAAGCAGCCGTCCGACTTGTACCAGTCCCAGACGTAGGTCGGGTCGCCGTTGAGATCGAGCCGCAGGTCGCCCAGGCAGTAGTTGGTGTCCCAGCTGCCGTTGGCCGAGTACACGACGTGGAGCTGGCCGTTCGGATCGACGACCGCCTCGGGCCCCTCGTTGACCCGGGTCGGCGGGTTGACGTCGGCCTGCTCCCACCACTCGCGCGGCTGCGAGATCACGTAGCGCGCGCCGGTGACCTGGGTCGGGCTCGTCATCTTCGCCAGGAACAGGGTCTGCTCGCCGTTGGTGTTGCCGACCCAGCCCGACCACACGAAGTAGCGCTGGCTGCGATACACGAACATCGTGCCGTCGATCGCCCACTTGTCGTCGGGCAGCGCCAGCTTGGTCGCGGCCGAGTAGCCGCTGTCGGCCGTCGCGGACTGGATGTGGTACATGCGGTGCGCCGCGTCGGCGCCGGCCGAGAAGTAGATGTGATAGGTCGAGCCGTCGAGCGCGATCTCGGGCGCCCAGACGTCGGGTAGCCCGGCCGGATTGGCCCACACCTGCTTGCGGGTCGCGCCCGCGAGCGCGTCGACCGACGCCGCCTTGCGCACGTACAGCCGCGCGCCGTCGGACTCGGCCGAGATGTACGTCGAGCCGACCCGGATCACGGTCGGATCGGCGTTCTTGATCGATAGCCGGCCGACCTCGAACGAGGCCGAGGCCGGCGAGTCATCGTGGGGCGCCGGGCCACACGCGAGGAGGAGCAGCGAGATCGCGAGACCGAGGCGCATGCCGCCTTGTAACCCAGGGCCCGCCGGCCTTCAAAGCTCGACGTGCCGGCCGATCCAGAACCAGCAGGAATGGTGTCGTCCACCGCACATCCGGCGCGCCCCAGCCCCCGACGCACTGCGTGATCCCTACCGCGCGGTGTTTCATCACATCTCGGCCGGCGCCGCGTGGTGCCGCCTCGAGGTCGAGCGCGAGCGGGTCGTCGGCTTCCAGGTGCTCGAGCTCGGCCTGATCTCCGCGAGCCAGGCCCGGGCGCGGATCGCCGAGCACCGCCATCATCGCGCCGGCTACGTCGCCGAGCTCGAGGTCCGGACCCGCGCCGGCGAGGTCCTGACCATGCTG
>DASWOO010000142.1:0-4649 GCA_036404335.1 Kofleriaceae bacterium | reverse complement strand
GCCACGGCCGCGGGCCTGGCCGATCTCGCCGCGCACACCAGCGGCCAGACGTTCTACGGCTGCGTCGACATCGGCTACGAGCCCAACCCGTGGTGCGGCACGAACCGCTCGTTCTTCGTCAACACGCTGACCGGCTACCGGATGTTCGTCGAGACCGGCTGGTGCTAGTAGCGCCTAGTTACGCCGGGTTAGCGGCGATGTGAAGAAACTGGAAGCGTCTTGTGCAAAGTCTGGGGCGCCGCCCCCACTCGTGAACGATGGTTCGGATCGCGCCCTCGTTCATGATGGTCGCGCTCGCGGTGGCGAGCGCCTGTAACTACTCGTTGCACTCGAGCTTCAGCAGCTCGGGCTCGAGCAGCGGGACGTCACCGGCGTCGGGCACGAGCCCTGCGGTCGTGACGTCGAACGGCTCGTCGGGAACCAGCTCGAGCTCGGGCGAGGCCCCGCCGCCCGCCGCGGTCACCGAGCAGCCCCAGCCGCCGCCGGACCCCGGGTTCGAGAAGGTCGCCTCGCCGGCGATGCCCGCGGGCCCGGCGCCGCAGATCTCGATCGTCTCGCCGGCCAACGACGAGGAGCTGGTCGGCGCGAGCACCAAGGCGCCCGACGACAAGTTCGAGAACCTGCCGTGCCTGCAGGACGCGCGCAAGTTCAGCATCAAGCTCGCCGCGCAGAACTGGACGGTGTCGCCCGGCGGCCCGGGCGTGCTCGTCGTGGTCGACGGCGTCTACGCGACGGTCACCCACAACCTCAGCAAGCCGATCATGATGGCCGAGCTCGAGCCGTACGAGCGCGTCGACAACGGCGGGACGTTCGCCGACGAGGGCCCGATGTACCAGTGCGGCCATCACTGGATCGCCGCGGTGCCGACCGCCGCCAACGGCATGATGCTGCCGGTCGCGCCGGTCGTGAGCTGGTTCTTCAACCGCTCGAAGGACTACTCGACCCGCGACGAGACGGCCGAGTACCGCGCGGTCCGGCTCGAGCGCGGCCTGCCGGTCGTCAACTGGCCGCTGATCGGCCCGATCTACATCGGCACGCACTGGCGCTACTCGTTCTACAGCCAGGAGAAGGCGGCGCGGCGCTCCGGCCGGCTCGCCCGCGATCCCAAGCGCGTCGTGCTCGACTGGACGGTCGCGCGTGGCACGCCGGCCGGCACGTGTAAGCTGGCGATCGCGCGCCAGGCACTGCAGAGCCAGGACGATAAGGTCGCGATCCCGCTGCGCGGCGCGGTCGTCTTGCCGGCGGCGTACACGACCGAGCCGCTGATCATCGACTCCCAGGAGTGCGGCGGGATGAGCGAGTACGTCTCGATGATCTGGACCAAGCAGCCGCCAAAGCTGCCGACGTTCCAGTGGCCGGTGCCGGGGAGCGCGCAGGCCGAGGACTTCTGGCACAGCGCCGAGGGCCACGCGGCGTTCTCGCAGATGGCCGGCAGCCGCAGCTCGGGTGGCGGTGGCGGCGGCGGCGGCGGCAAGTGCAAGTCGCAGTGCCGGCTCGAGGCCGGCCAGTGCCGGACCAGCTGCAAGGGCGCCAAGTGCGCCAACGATTGCAACCACGCCGAGCAGAGCTGCAAGGCGGGCTGCTAAGCTAGGCGGCGATGTGGCGGCTCGGCCCGGCCTGGCACGACGAAGCGCGGCTGGCGAGCGCGTGGCGGGCGGCGGCGCCGTTCCCGCACCTGGTGATCGACGGGCTGCTCGACGAGCCGGAGGCGCTGCTGGCGCTGCTCGACGAGGAGTCGGTCGCGCCGTACGAGAGCGACATCTTCGCGTTCGAGGCCTCGGCGCCCGAGCCGCGCAGCGACGAGCTGATCGGCCTGCGCGCCGGGTTCGCCGAGGTGTACGGCCCGGTGCTGTCGCGGATCACCGGGCGCGCGGTCCGCGGCGTCGACATGCGGGCGTTCGCCTATCGCGCCGGGCACTACCTGCTGCCGCACAGCGATCACCGCGACGGCCTGGGCCGCGTGCTGGCGTACATCTATTACCTGCCGTCGCCCGAGCCGCCCGAGGGTGGCGAGCTGGAGCTGTTCGCGTGCCGCGAGGCGGCCGGCGAGCTGGTCGAGATCGCGAGCGCGGCGCGGATCGCGCCGGTGGCTAACCGGCTGGTCGTGTTCGAGGTGAGCGCGCGATCGCTGCACCAGGTGCGCGAGGTGATCGCGGGGCTGCGGATCTCGCTGGCCGGCTGGTTCTATCCATGACCACGCTGGACGAGCTGTTCGGTGCGAGGACCGCGCTGATCCTCGAGCATGAAGTGGCGCCGACCGCGCGGTTCACCGGCTTCACGCGCTATGCGCTGCTCGATCGTGGCAGCTACGACTTCCTCGAGCCGGTCGCCGACCCGCTGATCGATCAGCTGCGGCTGCGGGCCGAGCGGGCCACCGGCCGCGCGCTCGCCGTCGCGGGGGCGCGCGTGCTGCGGCTGGGCCCGGGCGATTACCTGCTCGCGCACCACGATCGGCCATCCGACGGCCACCCGCTCGAGCTGGTCGCCGACCTGTCGCCGACGGCGACGCCGGGCGCCGAGGTCCACTATCGCCGGCGCGGCCAGGTCTACTTCCGCGTGCCGAGCGCGCCGGGCTCGCTCGCGATCGTCGAGCGCGGCCCGACGGTGACGTGCAACCACACCTACGTCAGCAAGCGATCCCCCGAGGCCTGCGTCATCCGGCTGATGATCCTGCTGCGCGACCGCTGAGTCGCTGGGCCCGACCGCGCGGACCGGCTACGCTCTGCGCATGGATCTGGCGTCGCAATTGCTGGTGTGCCTGGCCGTCGCGGCCGGCTGCGCCGGGATCACGCGGCGGATCCCGCTGCCGCTGCCGCTGGTCCAGACCGTCGCCGGCGCGGCGCTGGCCTGGCCGCTCGGCATGAACCTGCCGCTCGACCCGCACGCGTTCCTGCTGCTGCTGATCCCGCCGCTGCTCTACCTCGACGGCGCGCGGATCCCCAAGCGCGCGTTTCGCGAGAACCGCAAGGCGATCATGATGATGGCGTTCGGCCTGGTCGTGCTGACCGTGCTGTCGGTCGGCATGCTGATCGACTACCTGGTCGAGCCGATCCCGCGCCCGGTCGCGTTCGCGATCGCCGCCGCGCTGTCGCCGACCGACGCGGTCGCGGTCGCCGGCATGACCGGCCGGGTGGTGGTGCCGCCGCGCCTCATGACAATCCTGCAGGGCGAGGCGCTGTTCAACGACGCGTCCGGCCTGGTGTCGATGCGGGTTGCGGTCGCGGCGATGCTGACCGGCGCGTTCTCGTGGGCGCACGCGATCGGCAGCTTCTTCTTCGTCGCGATCGGCGGCGTCGCGGTCGGCATCGCGATGACCTGGCTGTTCGTCCGCGCGCTGCGCCTGTTGCTCGGCACCGCGGAGGGCGACACCGGCCCGCGCATCCTGATGATGCTGGTGTTCCCGTACGCGGCCTACCTCGCGGCCGAGCACTTCGAGCTGTCGGGGATCCTCGCCGCGGTGGCGGCCGGCATGGTGTCGGTGCGGTTCCAGGTCGTCGATCACGGCCACCGCGCGACCCGGCTGCAGAGCGCCGCGGTCAACCACGCGATCGAGACCGCGCTCAACGGCCTGGTGTTCGTGCTGCTCGGCCTGCAGCTGCCGACGATCGGCATGCAGGTCGACGCGATCGCGCGCGACGCCGCGCTGAGCCACCTGCAGCTCGCCGGCACCGTCGCCGCGATCATCGGCGCGCTGGTCGCCGTGCGGTTCGCGTGGGTGTGGGTCTCGCTGCACATCGCGCTGCGCCGGGCGCGCCAGCACGGCGACGTGCTCCCGCCGCGGCGCGGCCCGGCGCTCCGGCTGGTCGCCGCGACCGCGCTCGCCGGCGTGCGCGGCGCGGTCACGCTCGCCGCGGCGCTGACCCTGCCGCTGACCATGGACGACGGCTCCAAGTTCCCGGCGCGCGAGGTCGCGATCTTTCTGTGCGCGGTGGTGATCGTCGTGTGGCTGATCGCCGCCAGCCTCGGCCTGCCGATCCTGCTGCGCAACGTCCAGCTGCCCGACGACCACACCGGCGACGAGCACCTCCGGATCCGCAGCGCGCTCGCCCGCGCGGCGATCGCCGAGCTCGAGCAGCAGCCGCCGAGCGTCGCGGTCGATCAGCTGCTCGAGCGCTACCGCGCGCGACTGATCGATCCGACCGACAGCACCGATCGGCCGCAGCTCGAGCGCGAGCTGCGCCTGGTCGGCATGGCGGCCGAGCGCACCGCGCTGCGCGACCTGTTCGCGGCCAAGCAGATCGGCGAGGAGATGCATTACCGCATCACCCACGAGCTCGACCTGATCGAAGAAGCGATCTCGCCCCCGCCGCACTGACGCGCGACGTCAGGCGCCGTGGCAGCGCTTGTACTTCACGCCGCTGCCGCACGGGCACGCGTCGTTGCGACCGGCGGTCACCGCCGCCTTCGCCTGCGCCGCCACGCCATCGACGTAGTACCAGCGGCCCTCGAGCTTGCGAAACCGCGACCGCTCGCGCTGGGCGAACGGCACGCCCTTGGTCACGCCGCGCGCGACGAACTCGACCACGCCCTCGTCCTCCCGCGCGCCGCCGCGCTCGCCGCCGCCGATCGCCTCGACGATCTCCAGCCCCATCCATTGCGTGTCCCTCGACCACGCCGCCATCGCCGCCCGATCGAGCCCCGCCCGGGTC
>DASWOO010000141.1:0-2882 GCA_036404335.1 Kofleriaceae bacterium | reverse complement strand
TGTCGTTCGGCGACAAGCACGTGCTGCGCGGCCTGAACCTCGAGATCACGACCGGCCTGACCACGGTGATCATCGGCCGCTCGGGCTCGGGCAAGACCGTCCTGCTGCGGCTGATGATGGGCCTGCAGCAGCCGACCAGCGGCCAGGTGTTCCTGTTCGGCAAGGACCTCGCGACGTGCTCGCAGCTCGAGCTGCTCGAGCTGCGCAAGCGCATGGGCATGCTGTTCCAGAACTACGCGCTGTTCGACGCGCTCAACGTCGATGAGAACGTCGGGTTCACGCTGCTCGAGAACTCCGAGCTGCCGCGCGGCGAAGTCGCCGAGCTCACCGCCGGCCTGGTCAAGACCCTGCAGCTCAACGGCAGCGAGAAGGCGCTGCCCGCCGAGCTGTCGGGCGGCATGCGCAAGCGTGTCAGCCTGGCGCGCGCGCTGATCGGCAACCCCGAGGTCGTGCTGTTCGACGAGCCGACCACCGGTCTCGATCCGATCATGATCGAGGCGGTCGACGACATGATCGTCCTGGCCAAGCAGCAGTATCACATCACCTCGGCGATCATCAGCCACGACATGGCGAGCCTCAAGCGGCTCGCCGATCGGGTCGCGTTCCTCCACGAGGGCCAGATCATCTGGACCGGCAGCTACGACGAGCTGATGAGCTCGGACCTCGAGCCGATCAAGGCGTTCGTCGAGGGCGCGCGGACGTCGCGGCTCGCCAAGGGCGACAGCGCCGAGCCGGCCCCGGCCGCGGAGAAGATCACCGACGAGCCCGTGGTCGAGCTCATCAACGTCACCAAGACGTTCGGCGCCAAGCACGTGCTGAAGGGCGTCAACCTGCCGATCTATCCGCGCAAGACCACGGTGATCATCGGCGCCAGCGGCTCGGGCAAGTCCGTGATCATCAAGCACATCATGGGCCTGTTCAAGCCGACCAGCGGCGAGATCAAGGTCTTCGGCAAGGACATCGTGGGCATGGACGACCTCCAGCTCAACGACATGCGCAAGCACTTCGGCCTGCTGTTCCAGAACGCCGCCCTGCTCGACTGGCTCTCGGTCGAGGAGAACATCGCCTTCCCGCTGCACGAGCGCGGCGAGACCGGCGACGAGGCCAAGGCCAAGATCGCCGACATCCTCGAGCGGCTCAACATCGCCGACATCAAGGACCGGATGCCGGGCGACATCTCGAACGGCCAGCGCAAGCGCGTCGGCCTGGCCCGCGCGATCGTGGTCAAGCCCGACATCATGATCTACGACGAGCCGACCACCGGCCAGGATCCGCTGCGGACCCGTGACATCGACGACATGATCCAGCAGACCCAGGAGCAGTTCGACATCACCAGCATCGTGATCAGCCACGACATGGCGTCGACGTTCCGCATCGCCCACATGATCGCGATGCTCTACCAGGGCCACATCGTCGCCTACGGCACCCCCGCCGAGCTCCGCGCCTCCAAGGACCCGCACGTCCAGGCCTTCATCCACGCCGGCACCGTCGAGACCCAATAGCATCGGCGTGCTATGCAGGGCACATGACTTTCGTCGAACAGCTCGAGGCGTGGAAGGCGGAGCGGCTGGCGCCCATCGTCGGGGCGGGGCGGACGTCGCTCGAGGCCGGGGCCCAGGGCGAGGCCACGGCGCTGCTGCAGGTCGCGCTCGCCAACGAGATCAACGTGAGCGAGCTGGCGGCGGCGTGGATGCCGAGCACCCGCGAGCTCGACGTCAAGCTGGCGTTCGCGCGCCAGGCCGGCGATGAGGCCGGGCACTTTCAGCTGGTCGCCGACCGGCTGAAAGCGATGGGCTTCGATGTCGCGAGCTTCGCGCCGACGGATAACCCGCTGTTCCAGTACCTGCGCGGGCTGAGCACGACGGTCGAGCGGATCGCGGCCGGGCTGTTCACGCTCGAGTCGATCGCGTACGGCGTGAACGAGAACTTCATGGCGCACTGCGCGCGGCGCGGCGACGACGAGACCGTGCGGATCTACCGCGAGTACATCCAGCCCGACGAGCACGCCCACCAGCAGCTCGGCCAGCGGCTGCTCGCGAAGTACGCGAATTCGCCGGCGCTGGAGCAGCTGGCGCGCGACACCGTCGGCAAGCTGCTCGAGCTGTCGGGCGCGACGCGCGAGGCCGCCGCGGCGCGGCTGGGCACCGCGGCGTTCCCCGGCTGCTAGCGTTCAGGCTGGCGGCAGCAGCGAGCGCATCAGCGCGAGCAGCTCGGCGAGGCTGAACGGCTTGACCAGCACGGCGTCCTGGCGCCGGCCTTCGCCGGCGGGCACGGCCTCGGGCAGCGCGGTCATCAGGATGATCGGGATCGAGGCGAGCGCGGGGTCGGCGCGCATCCGGCGGATCAGCTCGGGGCCGTCCAGGACCGGCATCATCAGGTCGGTGAGCACGAGGTCGGCCCGCCGGGTCGCGAGGCTGGCGAGGCCGAGCTTGCCGTTGATCGCGAGCTCGACGTCATAGCCGGCATCCCGCAGGAGATCCGCGGTGATATCGGCGAGCCCGAACTCGTCGTCGACTATGAGGACCGTCTGCGGCATCTGCTCGACGAAGGGTTCAGGACTCCGGCTCGATGACGATCCGCGCGGTGCCGGTCAGGATCTGCTCGGCGCTGTCGAAGGTGTCGGCGACCACGACGCCGCGGTCGGTGATCCGGAACTCGCGGATCGAGGCGTCGTACGATCGATCTGGCTGCTCAATGAACAGCACCGAAGCGGCCAGCCGAGCCAGTTGCGGACGCGATGCGAGCGCGCTCCACAGCGCCTCCACCTGCGCAGCCTCCGAGAACTGCTCGTTGCCATCCAGCGTGACGCGATACGGCTCGGCGATGCGGTCCAGCACCGCGGCGATGCGGCTCAGCCGGTCCAGGTCGGCCTCCAGCACGCC
>DASWOO010000140.1:0-8562 GCA_036404335.1 Kofleriaceae bacterium | reverse complement strand
GGACGTCAACGTGAACAAGCGTCCGGCGCTGCGCGTCGACGACCCCGGCATCCACGCCGCGTGCTGCGGCCCGAACACCTGGACCGCCACGCGGGGTAGCTTGACGGTGTTCATCAACGGCAAGGGCGCGCACCGGCTGGGCGATCAGAACCGCCACTGCGGCGGCATCGGCCAGCTGGTCGAGGGCTCGACCAACGTGATCGTCGGCGAGGATGGCGGCGTGAGCGGCGGCGGCGGTGGTGGCGGTGGCAGCAGCGCCGCCGGTGGCAATGGCAATGGTGGCGGTGGTGGCGGCGGCAATGGTGGTGGTGGCAATGGCGGTGGCGGCGGCAATGGCAACCACGGGAATGGCAATCACGGGAATGGCACCGACGGCGGTTCAGGCACGCCGCCGGGCACCGACGTGCCGATCGAGCCCGATCAGATCCAGGTCCGGCTCGTCGACTCGACCGGCGCGGTGGTCCAGCGCGCCGTCACCTACCAGCTCACCCTGCCCGACGGCTCGACGCGCACCGGCCAGACCGACGCCACGGGCGTCTTGAAGCTCACCGACCTCACCCAGCGCGGCGACTGCACGATCACCCTCCCCGAGCTCGACACCCCCACATGACCACCAAGTACGCCACCGGCGGGGTGAAGGTCTCGATCGGCCGCTCCCAGGACGTCGAGCTGCCGCCGCGCGTGCTGCGCGGCCGCGCGACCTGCATGCACTTCGACACCGACAAGGCGTTCCTGCTGCCGCCCTCGGTGCCCGGCGTGCGCAACATCGTCGGGTTCTTCCGCGAGCACCCGACCTCGACGATGCTGGTCAACGGTCACACCGACCTGGTCGGCGACGCCGCCTACAACGTCCAGCTGTCCGACGAGCGCGCCGCCGCGGTCACCGCCTATCTGCTGGAGCGCGTCGACGACTGGCTGGCCTGGTACAGCGCGCCGATCGCGTCCAAGCGCTGGTCGTACACCGAGGACCAGCACATGCTCGCCACGGTCGTCGACGCGACCGGCCTGCCGTACTACGCCGCCGCGATCACCGGCATCGACGACGCGCCGACCCAGGACGCCGCGCGCCGGTTCCAGACCGATCGCGGCCTGACCGCCGACGGCGAGCTCGGCCCCGAGACCCGCCGCGCGCTGGTCGCCCAGTACATGCAGCTGACCGGCACGTCGCTGCCGAGCGGCACGCCGATCATCCAGCACGGCTGCGGCAAGTACCACCCGGTCGACGCCACGGCCGCCGCCGACCAGGGCAACCGCCGCGTCGAGATCTTCCTGTTCGACGGCGGCGTCGATCCGGCGCCACAGACCCCGTGCCCGTCGCCCGGCTGCACCCAGTACGCGCGCTGGGTCGAGCTCGCCGGCGAGCTCCGCGACCTGTGCGATTGCCCGCCGGCGACCAGCGGCGAGCTGCGGATCTGCCTGATCGACGCCGATCGCAAGCCGCGCGGCGGCGTCGCCTACAAGCTCGTGCTCGGCGGCGCCACGTACACCGGCACGACCGGCGACGACGGCCTGATCGTCCACCCGTCGCCGACCGGGGTCACCGAGGGCGAGCTGACCTACGACGACTATCCCCGCAAGGTCGAGATCCAGCCGCTCGCCGAGCCGCACCAGGCGGCGGGCGCCGAGCCGCGGCTGCGCAACCTCGGGTTCGGCGCGCTGGCCAGCGAGGCCGGTAACCTGCTGCGGCTCGCGGTCGAGCGGTTCCAGCAGCTGTACGAGCTGCCCGTCACCGGCGAGCTCGACGACGCGACCGCACAGACCCTCAAGGATCGCCATGGCTCTTAAGACCTCGACCGAGCCCGAGATCCCGCTGCCGGCGATCACCGCCGCGCCCGCGGGCGGCACGACCAGCGTCATCGGCTTCGACCCCGAGGACCCCGACAAGGACAGATGGTTCGCGCCCGACGCGCGCAGCGCCGTGCTCGCCGGCAACGAGGTCATCCCGTACATCCGGTCGGAGAAGCTGTACGCCGACATCGTGGCCGCGCTCCGCACCGCGACCGCCGGCGAGCACTTCATCTTCATCGCCGGCTGGAACATGTCGGACGCCAAGAGCCACGGCGGCCAGGGCGCGGACTTCCAGCTGGTGACCGGCGACGCGACGACCAGCCTCGACGCGCTGTTCACCGCCGCCAGTAAGGCGGGCGCGCGGCTCCGCGTGATGCTGTTCAAGCACGACGCGCTGTCCGGCGCGCGCGACAACTCCGAGCTGGTCACGTTCGTCAGCGGGCTCGCCAACGGCATGGCGGTGCTCGACGACCACGTCGTCGCCGGCATGCAGTCGATCGGTCCCTATCTTGCGAAGATCCCGGGGTTCGGCTCGCACTACGTCGGCGCGCACCATCAGAAGATCATCGTGGTCTCGGGCAGCGAGGGCCTGGTCGCGTTCCAGGGCGGCTACGATCTCGACCCCGACCGGATCTCACTCGGCGGCGGGCCCGGTCTGCACGACGTCCACACCCGGGTGCGCGGCCCGGCCGCCAAGGCGCTGGCCGACGCGTTCATCGAGCGGTGGAACGATCACCCGAGCGTGCCGACGGCGTGGCACTTGCCCGCGGTGCCCGCCCAGGCCGCGCTGCCCGACAACAAGTTCGTCCAGGTCGCGCACACGTTCCCCAACACCGCCAAGCACCCGCTGGTCGGCGGCGGCGGCTACGGATTCCTGACGTCCGGCGAGCGGACGGTCAAAGATCTATTGATCAAGGCGATCGGCGCGGCGCGCAAGTTCATCTATGTCGAGGATCAGTACCTGTTCGACATGGACATCGCCAGCGCGCTCAAGGCGGCGCTGCCCAGCATCGAGAAGCTGATCATCCTGATCACCTCCAGCGGCTCGATCGTCGGCGAGACCCTGCAGCCGTGGGCGCGGCGCAAGCGGGTCATCGACGCCCTGCCGGCGAGCTATACCGCCACGCCGCCGACCGGCGGGGCGACGCCCACGCCGGGGTCGGCGACCTATACCGGCAAGGTCGCGGTCTGCCAGCTCGGAGGGCAGTACGTCCACGCCAAGACCTGGATCTTCGACGATCGCTTTGCGGTGATCGGCTCGGCGAACCTCAACCGGCGCGGCATGAGCCACGACAGCGAGCAGGCGTGTGGCATCTTCGACACCAATGCCAAGAAGCGCTGGTGCTTCGCGCACGAGCTGCGCATGAACCTGTGGGCCAAGCACTTCGGCAAGAAGCCGATCGACTTCCAGGATCCGATCGCCAGCAGCGTGCACTGGTTCGCGCCGTTCGGCGGGGTCGCCACCTACAACCCCGACGGCGGCGTCGACCCGGACCCGGCGGGGCTCGCCAAGCTCCAGGCGGCGTTCAGCCTGTCCAAGACATCGATGTGGGCGATCTCGCAGATCATCACCCCCGACGTCATGTGGGACACGATCATCGATCCGGACGGGGCCTGAGCTTGGCGGTGTTCGTCACCACGCCTCGGCTGATCGGCGCCGGCCGGATCGCCGAGCTGACCCGGCGCGTGCACGCGGCCTGGACCCAGCAGTCCACGACCGCGGCCGCGCCGATCACCGGCGAGCGCACCGCACGCTGCGTGCTGCGCGAGGAGGCCCTCGCCGCCGACGGCCGCGCGATCACCGAGCTCGCCGTCGAGGTCACCGACTGGTCCGTGCACGCCGACACCCACGAGCACCCGGACACCGCGCTCGCCGGCCACGCCTATCAGCTCGAGCTCGTGCAGGGCCGGCCGCGCGTCGCCGGCGCGGTATCGGCCGAGGCCCGCCGCGCGCTCGAGCTGGAGTACGCGTTTCTCGGCGCGGCCGAGCCCGTCGACCGCACCGCGCACGTCATCGCCGATGGCAGCTCGGTGCGCAGCGTCGGCGATCTCGTGCTCGCCTTGCTGATGCGCCACGCACGCGGCGCCGGCGGCTACGCGCCGTCGACCCTGGCGTCGTCGACCGCGACCCTGGTCGAGGTCCGCGCCGACGGCAGCGGCCGGTTCGAGCTCGCGCTCGCGACGCCGCCGCAGCTCGCGGCCGATGACCGCCTGCAGCTCGCCGGCGAGCTCGTGCTCGGCGCCCACGGCTGGCCGCTCGCGCTGGCGCTCGACGGCTCGATCACCAGCCGGCGCGCCTCGCGGTTCGAGGTCACGACCGCGACCGGCGGCCTGCAGCTCGAGCTCGCCTGGCGCTACCCGTGATCACTCCGGCAGCTGGTCGACGCCCGCGGCGAGCGTCACCGGCGCGCCGTCGATCGTCAGCGTCGCGCCCACGTCGGCGTGGTTGAACTGCACCGTCACCAGCTTGCCGTTCGCCATCAGCGTCACGCCGTCGGGGCCCATCGCCGCCACGCCGGTCGCGCCGCCGTCGAGGCCGATCACGTTGAGGAACCGGTTGTCGCCGGCCTTGAGCGTCTCGTCGACCCGGTAGCCGGCCTTGAAGTTGCTCGCGTCGGCGGACTTGAGCGAGGTCGCCGCCATCGCCGCGCCCGAGACCTGCTGCACCGTCATCATGTGACCCGCGGCCGAGATCGTCGCGGTGGATCCATTGACCGTCGGGCTCGCCGGCGTCACCAGCTGCCAGATCTGCGAGCCGCCGGTGGTCTGCACGCGATCGTAGACCACGACGACGTTGGGCTCGAAATAGACCATCTCGCGCTGGACCTTCTGCGCCGGGCTGTTCTTCGTGCCGTACACCGGCGTGACGTCGGCGACCGCGTAGACGTAGCCGGCGCCCTTGTGCAGCGCGACGATCTTGGGGTCGGTGTCGCGCTGCTGCTCGATCGTCTTGTTGCTGGCGTCGGTCAGCCGCACCACGCTGTGGCCGGTGGTCTCCTGGGTCAGGCCCGACTGCGAATCGACCACGCCGTCGTATGCCAGCCAGCCGTCCTTGTAGATCATCAGCGAGCCCTGATCCTGGTGCGCGTGCGACTCGGTGTACGAGCCCGCCATCAGGTTGACCCAGGTCGCGTGCTTGTCCCAGCCCGAGCGCGCGTAGAGCTGGCCGATGCCGTTGGCCAGGTACGTGGTGTTCAGGCCGTCGAGCGACGACGGCATCACGTCCGGGTTGTCGTACAGGAAGTCGTAGACGTACATGAACTGGTTGGCCATCTCCGGCACGCTCGACTGCGCGAGCAGCGCCTGGGCGCGCGGCGCGAGCGCGTCCATCGGGAACAGCGCGATCAGCTCCTGCAGATAGTTGCGGTGGTAATCGAAGAACGCCGCGGTCGAGTCGCGCGACTGGTCACCGGTCGGGGCGACGAAGTCGAGCGTCGGCATCGTCTGGTGGATGAACGACAGGTACGACGCGCGGGTCTGCGGCGTCTTGTCGGCGATCACCTCGCCGGTCGAGGCCTCCCAGACGTCGTACAGGTGGAACAGCTCGCGCTGCGACACGCCGTAGCCGGTGCCCTCGCGCGAGCCACCGCCGACCAGGTCCTTGTCGAACGTCGGCACCAGCTCGTCCATCAGCTTGGTGTCGTGGAACTGGATCAGCCACTTCGCCGCGTCGGGGATCTCGTCGTGAGCGGCGAGGCCGAGCATCATCGTCGCGCGCAGGAACGAGTAATAATAGTTATCCGACGGATCGTCGACCGCCCAGCCCTCCCACGCCGCCTTCTTGGTGCCCCACTTGGCCGACTCGTAGTTCCAGATGTTGGTCACCGTCTGGTTGGCAAAGGCGAGCCAGCTCGTCCGGCGGTCGCCCGCCTCGGCGTTGCACCAGTCATAGACCAGCGCGACGTCGCCGATCAGCGGCCCGGCCTGGAGGTAGTCGTCCAGGGCGATGCTCGGCGTCTGGCCGGAGGTGATCTGCTTGGTCTGCGCCGCGACCTCCGCGTCGACGAACTTGACCGCCGCCGCGCAGTACTTCGGGTCACCGGTCAGCTGGCCGAGCAGCGCGGCGTGCCAGCCCTCGACCCCGTAGGTGTCGCTGCTCTCGACCCAGCGGTCGATCGCCTGCTTGAACTTCATCGCGGCGGGCCGGCCCGACATCAGCTCGCCGGTTAACCGGTCGCGGACCGCCGAATCGCTCAGCACGATCCGGGGGTGGTCCTTGGCGTACGTCGGCTCGTTTCCACCACATGCCGCGCTCGCCAGACTCGCGACCACAACACCCCAGGCTTTGTTCATAGCCCTGGTGGCGTAACACGACGCTGGTTATTCCGGAAGCGTATCGACGCCTGCGGCGAACGTTTTCGTCGTCCCATCCAGGACGAGCGTCGCGCCCGGCGTGTCCTTCACGAACGTGACCGTCGCGTTGTGTCCGTTCGCCAGATGAATCGTCACACCCGGGTGCGTCGCGTCACCCGCGGTCACCGTGGACGACACCGCGCCGTCGACCGAGATCACGTGGAGATAACGGTTGTCGCCGCCCGCGACGGCCTCGTCCAGGCGATAACCGCCGTTGTAGTCCGAGCTAACGCTGGTCATCGACGTCACCGACATGTTGCCGCCGCTGATCTTCTGCACCTTGAGCGTGTGGCCGGCGCTGGTGACGCTCGCGAGGGTGCCGCTGACCGACGCAGCCGTCGGCGTGGCGAGCTGCCAGGTCTGCGTCGTGCCGGCCGAGGTCTTCACGCGGTCGAACACCACGACGACGTCGGGCGAGAGGTGCAGCATTTCGCGCTGGACCTTCTGCACCGAAGCGTTGCCGTTGTACGCCGGGGTGAGGTCGGCCGAAGCGTAGGTGTAGCCGCTACCCTGGTGGAGCGCGGTCATGATCGAGGTGGTGTTGGCGATCTGCGGGACGTCCGCGCCGCCGTTCGAGATCCGGACCAGGCCGTGGGCCTGCGGTGACTGGGTCAGGCCCGAGCTCGAGTTGATCACCGCGTCGTACGCCAGCCAGCCGTCCTTGTAGATCATCAGCGAGCCCTGATCCTGGTGCGCGTGCGACTGGGTGTACGGCCCGGCGATCAGGTTGACCCAGGTCGCGTGCTTGTCCCAGCCCGAGCGCGCGTACAGCTCGCCGATGCCCGGCGCGTAGTACGTCGTGTTCATCGTGCCCATCGGCGCGGCGGTGACGTTGGCGTTGTCGTAGAGGAAGTCATAGGCGAGCATGAACGAGCTGCCCATCTGCGGCAGGCTCGACGCCAGCAGCTGGGTCTTCGCGCGCTGCGCCAGGACGTCGGTCGGAAACTGCTGGATCAGCTCCTGCAGATAGTTGCGGTGGTAATCGAAGAACGCCGCGCTCGAGTCGCGCGACAGGTCGCCGGTCGGCGCGACGCGGTCGAGGGTCGGCACCATCTGGTGCAGCATCGCCAGCATCGACTTGCGGGTGTGCGTGGTCCGCGTGCCGAGGGCCTCGCCGGTGGTCGCCTGCCACAGGTCGTACAGCGCGAACAGCTTGCGCATCGCGACGCCGTAGCCCGTGCCCTCGCGCGAGCCGCCGCCGATCAGGTCGGCGTTGAACGTCGGCACCAGCTGGTTGGTGATCTTGGTGTCGTGGAACTGCGCGACCCAGCCGTCGGCCTTGGCGTCCTCGCCCTTGCTCGCCAGGCCGAGCAGCATCGTCGCGCGCAGGAACGAGTAGTAATAGTTATCCGACGGGTCGTTGGTCGCCCAGCCGCTCCACGGGAACGTCTTGCTGCCCCACTTGGCGATGGTCGGGTTCCAGATGTTGTAGACCGCCTGGTCGGCGTACGCGAGCCAGCGGGTGCGCTGCGTCGACGTGGTCTGCGCGAAGCACCAGTCGTAGGTCAGCGCGAGGTCGCCGATCATCCCGCCGATCTCGAGGTAGCTGTCGGCGGCGACGAGCGGCGCCTGGCCGGCCGCGATCACCGCCTCGGCCGCCGAGACCTGGGCGTCGACGTTGACGACCGCCTTGGTGCAGTAGGTCGTGTTGCCGGTCAGCTGGCCCATTAGCGCCGCGGTCCAGGTCTCGAAGCCCCAGATGTCCGCGCCGCCGACCCACTGGTCGACGTTGGTCTTGAACCGCGTCGCCGCGGTGGTCTTGCCGTTGAGCGCCGCGCTCAGGCGCGCACGGTTCGGGGTCAGATAGATCCGCGGGTGCGCGGTCGGATAGACCGGCTGCGCGCCGGTCGTGCCACCCGTGCCGGTCACCCCTTCACCGGTGCCGCTATCAGGATTCGTATCAGTGTCGCCGCCCGCCGTGCCCGAGTCCGTGATGCAGCCGGTCCAGATCAGAGAACCCAGTAGCATCGCCGCGGTGAGGTGTTTCTGCGTTGCCATTGAGCGCGGTGTAACGGATACGCGCACTCGGCACTCGTTATTTTTTGTCCTACACTTAGGGACAGTTATCGTCGTAATCTTTTTTGGGAGTGCGTTTTACCGTCGGCGAAGCGCCATAATGCTACCGCTACGCGGGCCGAGCATTACAGTTATTTCAAGGCGAGTAGGGCTGAATAGTTTTTAGACTCGAGTGTCATTCTCGAATATTGCGTTTGCCAATCGCGGGAGTCAATGCGGCGCACGCAGCTGGGTGAACACCCTCGCCACAGCCTCTAGCGTGCGCGCTGGCGACCCGGTCAGAGCGAAATCAACCACTTCAGTCAGATCGGTTTTATTCTGGCCGATCTCGACGGTTGGAATCCCATCTTGCTTGGCAACCAGCAGCGGCCGGGCGAGATACGGAAACATCGTATTGATGCCGAC
>DASWOO010000139.1:0-12323 GCA_036404335.1 Kofleriaceae bacterium | reverse complement strand
GCGCTCGGCGGCACCGCCACGCGGCTCGCCCCGGACGACGCGCTCGGCTGCATGGCCGCGATCCCGATCGCCGCCGGCCTGGCGCCGTTCGCGCTGCAGACCCAGCTCTTGCGCGACGGCTGGGAGGTCCCGGTCGTCGACCACGCCAGCGGGCTCTACGTCCGGCTCTCGGCCCACCTCTACAACAGCGCCGACCAGGCCGAGCCGCTCGCCGCCAAGCTCCGGTCGCTCGGCGTGTCACTTCGATAGCTCGGGCCGGCCTCGGGCCGGCGTCGCTCCGGCCTCGGGGAGCGCGCTAAATCAGACCTTCTTGTTGCGGCGCTGCTGGAACGAGTACGGCCGGTGCGATTTCTTGTCGCCGTCCTCGCCGCCGTCCTCGACCGGGGTGCCGACCAGCGGCTCCTCGGCGCCCGGGCGGAACTTGATCGACGCCATCGGGCTGTCGCCGACCAGCACGCGATCGCCGCCGCCGAGCAGGGTGTCCATGCCCTCGAGCTTGTCGATATCGTCCAGGATGTCGTCGACCGTCGCGTAGCGCTCGCTGCGCGAGTCGCGCGTCATCCGATCGAAGATGTCGTCGATGCCGCGCGGCAAGTTCGGGTTGATCTGCGACGGCATCGGCGACCGGCGGCCCGGTAGCTTCCGGGTCAGCAGCTCGTAGAAGATGATGCCGAGCGCGTAGATGTCGCCCTGCGGGCCGCTGGTCATCGGGTCGGAGTACAGCTCCGGCGCCATGTACGCGACGTTGCCCATGCCGACGTAGATCTGGCGGATCACCGCGTGGTCGCGCTCGACGATGCGGGTGAAGCCGAAGTCCGAGACCTTGATGTTGCCGTAGCCGTCGATCAGCAGCTGCTCGGGCTTGAGGCCGCGGTGGTAGACGCGCTGGGCGTGCGCGGCGCGCAGCGCGTGCAGGGTCTGCAGCAGATACTTGAACGCCAGCTCGACCGGGATCTCCTCGGCGTCGTTGATCAGCCGGCGGCTCGATCCGTTGGGCGCGAGCTCGGTGACGACGTTGGGGTACTCGGTCCACAAGTTGACGTCGTGGATCGGCAGGATGTTGGGGTGCGCGAGATTGCCCCAGGCGCGGACCACGTCGGTGAACCGGCGGACGATCTCGTTGCGCTGGTCCTCGCTGAAGAACCCGAACAGGTCGCGGATCTCCTTGAGCGCGACCTCGCGGTTCAGCGCGATCTGGCGGGCGCGGTACACCGTGCCCATGCCACCCGAGCCGATCGACGCCAGCTTCTCGTAGCGGTTCTCGACGTCATTGCCGAGCTGGATCTCACCACCCGCCACGGCCGACGGGCGACCTCCCGAGGTGGTCATCTTGGGCATCTCCTTCCGCGGCAGCGGCTGGGCGGACGAGTCGCCGCGCATCTCGCGCTGCGGCGCAGCCGACGAGCTCATCACACCGGACTGGGTGGCCATCGGCACCGCGGCCGCCGGCACGGCCATCGCGCGGCTCTGCCGCAGCTTCTTGAAGTGCTGCACCGCGCGCTCGGTGAACTCGGCGAGGTTGCCACCGTTGACCACGGCCTCACCGTCCGGGCTGACCTCGAGGCTCTCGTTGGCCCGGTCGTGGCGCAGGTACCCCGACTTCTCGAGAAACCCGACGTACTCGCTGAACGGGATCGAGACCGCGCCCTCGCACACGCGGCGGATATCGTCGTACCGGTTCTGGCGGCCATAGCGGGCCTCCGCCATGACATTGGCGAGAATGAAGCGAGCCTCTTCGCAGAGGACTTCCTTCGTGACCTTCGCGCGGCCTTCCATCCCGCGAATTGTAGGCAGCCCGCGCCGAAAGGGTCAATTCGCTACGCTGGGTTACGCCGTCGGAACGCCTTCGGCGGCCAGGCGCGCGACCAGCGGCCGGTCGGCGGGCAGGATGTCCCAGCGGGCCAGCTCGCCGGCCGGCGCCCAGACCAGGTCGGCGACCTCGACGGCACGGGGCTCGCCGTCGACGATCCAGCAGGGATAAACCAGCATCACCAGGTCAAACCCCGGGTAGGCGTGAAACAGGACATCCCAGATCCGCCCGACGCGGACGGTCACGCCGATCTCCTCGCGCAGCTCGCGGATCAGGGCGTCGACGGGGGCCTCGCCGGGCTCGACCTTGCCGCCGGGGAACTCCCATTGCAGGCCCAGCGCCTGGTCGGCGCGGCGTTGTGTGATCAAGATCGGGTGCTCGCGGCCGCCGTCGCCGTCGCCGAGGATGAGGCCGGCGACGACCAGCTTGCGGGTGCGGGGCTCGGTCATCGGGGCTCCAGCAGGCCGCGCTGATCGGTGAACGCCGCGATGCACGGCGGGCCATCGGCGTGGAGGTAGGCGAAGGTCTCGCCGGGACGGATCGCCACGAGGGCCGACGATCGCGTGCCATACGCCGGCGTGTGAATACAGGTCGCGGTCAGCGCGCGTGCCACGTCCGGCGGCAGGTGCGATGGCTCGGGAGCGTCGTGCGTGTGATCGGCGAGCGCGGTCTGCAGCGCCGGCAGCATGTCGGGCCAGGCCTGCGGCATCGCCGCGATCGCGGCGGCGAGCCGCTCGCCGCGCGGGAAGCCGGGCGCGCCGAGCCGATCGTTGCACAGCACGTGGACGCCAGCCGGCAGCGCCTCGATCATCTTGCGGCCGTCGCGCCGCAGATACGCGACCGACACCGCGGTCGCGTCGCCCCACACGAGGTTCATGCTCGCGTAGCGCGCCGGGTCGAGCTCGGCGACGAAGCCGGCCGGGTCGTCGGTCATCGCGAGGTCGCGCACGACGAGGCCGCGCGATCGCAAGCCCGCCGGTGGCGGCGCCATCACGCGCTGATTGGTCACCGCGGCGAAGCGGCCATCGCGGCGGATCGCGAGCCACGTGCCTCCGGACAGCACGTCGACACCGCCGGCGACACCGGGCGCGAGCGGCTCGGGTGGACGCGTCGGACGCGCGTACATCTCGTCGCGATTGGCCGCGATCACGAGCGGCGCACCGTCGATTGTCTGGAGCAGGATCGCGATGGTGCACATAGGAAATTCCGACGAAAGCTCGACGGCAGAACCGCGCGCCAAAATGATGGCAAGAGTCTGCGCCGCGCCTTGCATGTGACGCGTTCGGCCCCTACAGTGCCGCGAGAATGAGACTGTATCCAGCGAAGGTCGACACCATCGCGTCCGAGATCGTCACGACGCTCACGCAAGCGGGTGACATCGAGGTGAGCGATAGCCACGAGGCGCAGCTCGATGCAGCTTCCGTCCTCAAGGAATACATCCGGGTCGACAAAGAGCTGACCGAGCGCGCCAAGGATATTCTCGAGATTCGCGGCCTGCCCTACTCGCACCTCGGCCGCACGAAGCGCCAGCTCGCCGAGCAGAAGGACTTCGGCCTCGGCGAAGAAGGCCTCGCCTGGATCGCCAATCAGATGCTCGAAGCGTTCATGTCGTCGCGCCACGTCGAAGAGGTGTTCGCCGACGACACCGTGATGCGCCGCAAGATCAAAGAGATCTGTAAAAAGCACATGTCCGTCGACGAGGCGATCGATCAGGAAGTGCGCGACCGGATCAAGAACCTCGAAGAGGGCACGAACGCGTGGGACGTCGAGTACAACAAGGTGCTCGAGCAGATTAAGCAGAAGCACGGCATCAAAGAGTAACCGCGCTGCGGCACCCCGCCGGGGGTCGCCGCGACGATCAGCGGTGGCGGGTGGACGGGAGCAGGCGGGCGGAAGGCAGACCGGCGTTGCGCTCGCGGAGGAACATCGCGCGGGCGCTGCGGTCGACCAGGCGGCAGGCACCGGTGGCGGTGCCGACCGCGGTCGCGCACGCGATGGCGCACAGCACGGCCGCGCCGAACGCTCCGCCGATCGAGACCGGTAGCAGCACGCCGAACAGCAGGCCGCCGGCCAGGATCGCCAGCGGCGGCGCGAAGATCAGCTTGGCGGCGCGCCGGCTGACGGCCTCCTCCTGCCAGTCGAGCTCGCAGTGATCGCAGCGCTGCGCCGAGCGCAAGGCGTGCACGCGGCAGCACGTCGCGTTGCATCGCCCGCACGTCATCACCGGGTCCGTCGAACAGTCGCTGCAGCGGTAGGCGACCATCTCTCCACTCTGCCCAGCTCTCGGCCGCTGGCAAGCGAGAAAGCGACAGCGGGGTCCGGCAGCCGGCGCTAGCTGACCAGGCTCGGCAGCCCGAGCGCCTCGCGGACCTCGCCGACCACCATGTCGGCGAGCCGCTGGATCATCCGCTCGCCCTCCTCGACCGTCGCCGAAGCCGGATCGCCGGCATACGCCAGCTCCATCCCCATCTGCGCGAAGGTGTGGACCCCGGCGGCGAGCTGTTGCGACAGGCTGATCGGCACCGGCCGCAGCACGCTGCGCATCGCCTCGTCGACCATCTCCGGCGCGGCCGCCATCATGATCGACGTCTCGTACAGCCCGGCGTGACACGCCCCGCTCTTGAACTCGGCGTCGAGCGTGCGCGCCCACCGCTTGGTCAGCGGACACGCGACGCTGACCTTCTTGTCGCGGCCGTCGAGCACCGCGCGCACCGCGGCGTCCTGCGCGGGCTCGAGGTGATTGTTGACCAGGCAGACGTGGCGCACGCCCTGCGCCAGGAGCCCGTCGCAGATCGCCGCGAGGTACGCGGTCAGCACCGGCGCCGGGATCGAGACCGCGCCGGCGAACCCAGCCGCGCAGTCGGTGACGCCGTACGGCACCGCGGGCGCGACCACCGCGGTCAGCGGCCCCTTGCGCGCGAACAGGTCACACGCCTTGACGCACGCCGCGGCCGAGATGATCACGTCAGTGGCCAGGCCCAGGTGCGGCCCGTGCGGCTCGGTCGAGCCGATCGGCACCAGCGCGACCAGCGGCTTCTTGCCATCGAGCAGCGCGCGCAGGCTCGCCGTGGTGTGGCGGGCGAGGAACTTCTCGGTCATAGCTCACCTCGGCGATCGCGCTCGATCAGCTGCTTCTTGTCGACCTTGCCGCGATCGTTCTTGGGCAGATCGTCGACGAACACCACCCAGCGCGGGTACTTGTGCTTGGACAGCCGCGCCTGGACGTGGGCCTTGAGCTCGTCGGCGAGCGCCGGGTGCTCGCGGTCGCGCGCCTCGGGCCGGACCACGACGACGGCCTTGGGCTTGAGCAGCCCCGCGTCATCGCATGGGATCACGGCGACGCCCGACACCGCAGGGTGACCGAGCAGGCAGTCCTCGACCTCGCGCGGCGCGACGAAGATCCCGCCGCTCTTGAACAGATCGTCGGCCCGGCCGCTGAACCACAGGTAGCCGCGCTCGTCGATGTGGAACAGATCGCCGGTCCGGCACCAGTGGCCGTGGAACGTCTTCCAGCTCTTGTCGCGATCCTGGAAGTAGCCATGCGCGACGCTGTCGCCCTTGACCCACAGGACGCCGATCTCGCCCGGCGGCAGCGCCGGTGCGCCCGCGCCCTCGGCGTCCTCCGGCAGGATCTTCAACGTGTAGCCGTCGACGACGCGCCCGAGCGAGCCCGGCATGACGTCGCCCGGCCGGTTCGAGCAGTAGATGTGGAACATCTCGGCCGAGCCGATGCCGTCGTAGATCTCGCCGCCGAACCGCTCGACGAACCGCCGCATCAGCGGCTCGGGCAGCGCCTCGCCGGCCGACAGGTGGAACCGCACCGACGATAGATCGAGCCCCGGCTGCCCGGCGGCCTTTCGCTCGTCGTCGAGGTCGAGCAGCTTGCCGAGCATGGTCGGCACGTTGGTGACGATCGTCGCCCGGTAGCGCGTGATCGCCGCCGCCACGCTCTCGGCCGTCGGCCGCTCGCTGAACAGGCCGACCGTCGCGCCGACCGCGAACGGAAACCAGAGGTTGGTGCCGGTCGCGTAGCCGAAGAACAGCCGCGCCACGCTGATCGAGACGTCGTGCTCGGCGTAGCCGACCGTGGCCTTGGCGTAGACCTCGGTGTTGAACGCGAAGTCGCGGTGGCTGTGCATCGCCGCCTTGGGCCGGCCGGTCGAGCCCGAGGTGAACAGCCAGATCGCCGGGTCGTCGCGCCGCGCCTGCGGCAGCGCGACCTCCGGGTCCGCCTCCTCGATCGCGCCGTCGAGCGACGCGACCTGGCAGGTCATGCCCAGATCGGCGAGCCCGTCGCTGATCGCCACCGGCGCCTCCGGATCGTCGCCGGTCGCCGCGCTGGGCGCGAGCAGCACCGCGCGCAGGTGCGGCAGCTGCGCGAGCCTGGGCTGGAGGGCCTCGGCGACCTCCGGGGTCGTGATCAGCACGCACGCCTTGACGTAGTCGAGCACGTACATCAGGTCGTCGGCCGGCGACAGCGGGTTGCCCATCGCCAGCACGCCGCCCGCCGCGAGGATCGCGAAGATCGACCACGCGAACGGCGGCAGGTCGGGCAGCACGACGTACACGCGCTGGCCCTCGTGCAGGCCATGCGCGACCAGCCACCTCGCCAGCGCGCGCGATCGCTGGGCGACCTCGGCGTACGTCCACGCCCGGTCGCCGAACCGCAGCGCGACGTTCTCGCCCTTGCCCTCGGCCTCGCGATCGAACAGGAAGTAATCGGCGAGGTTGAACGCCTCGGGGAACGTCGGGCCGCTCGCGTCGTCGCTCATGATCGTCCCTCTGACTTGGCAGGCACCCGGCCCCTGGTCAACGCCCGGCCGATGATCGTTCGCTGGATCTCGCTCGTCCCCTCGTAGATCCGCAGCGGCCGCACCGCCCGGTACAGCTGCTCGACCACGGCGCCCGCCATCACGCCCCGGCCGCCGAACAGCTGCACGGCGGTGTCGATCACCCGCTGCGCCGCCTCGGTCGCCCCGAGCTTGGCGATCGAGACCTCGGTCGTCGCCTTGGCGCCGGTGTCGCGCAGGTACGCCGCGCGCAGCACCAGCAGCCGCGCCGCGTCCAGGTCGAGCGCCATGTTCGCCAGGTGCGCCTGGACCAGCGGCTGCTCCGCCAGCGTCTTGCCGAACTGCCGCCGGCCGGTCACGAACTCGATCGCCTCGTCGAGCGCCCGCCGCGCCATGCCCACCGCCGCGGCGCCGACCGACACCCGGAACGCGTCGAGCGTGTCGAGCGCCAGCCGCATGCCCTGGCCCTCGTCGCCGATCCGCGCCGTCGCCGGCAGCGCCACGCCGCGCAGCTCCAGCGCGCCGATCGGGTGCGCCGCGATCGGCGTCAGCGCCCGCACGGTGACCCCGGCGGCGTCGAGCGGCACCCAGAACGCCGTGAGCCCCGCGTGCCCCTTCGCCGGATCGACCGTCGCGACCACCATCGCGTGGTCGGCGATGCCCAGGTTCGAGATGAACAGCTTGTCGCCATCGAGCCGGTAGCCGCCCTCGGTCGCCGTCGCCATCGTCGCGATCGCCGCGACATCCGACCCCGCGTCCGGCTCGGTCAGCGCGAACGCCGCGATGGCGTGGCCGCTGGCGTGCCCCGCCAGCCCCGCCCGCTGCTGCTCGTTCCCCGCCAGCCCGATCGCGTGCGTCCCCAGCCCCTGCACCGCGAAGATCGAGTCCGCCCGCGGCGACACGTACCCCAGCATCTCCCTCGCCAAGCACACAGATCGCACGTCGATCTGCAGGGGGCCTTGCCGCCCCGTCTCCCGCGGCGCAGCCGCTCGCTTCGCCCCTCCGGGCGTCGCGTCGTGCGGATCTCCGGATGCAGCGTCTCGCGCGTCCTCGGCGTCGTGCGCTGCAAACCTCGGCACCACCAGCCCGAACAGCCCGGTCTCGCCCAGCACGCCCGCCGCCGCCCGGTCCCGCGTCGCCTCGTCCCGCTGCGCGCTCGGCGCCTCGACCGCCGCCACCGCCGGCGCGACCTCCCGCAGCCGCTCCGCCAGCCGCGCATGCTCGGCGCCGAAGAACATCGGCAGGTCGTCGCTGGATAGCCGCATGACTGCGGCAAGTATCCACCACGGTCGCCGGCCAAAGCTTTCAGCAGCGGCCAATTCGGATCGTCTTCATCGCTGCCCGGCGCGCCATCGCCCGGCGGGAAGCGCAAACTGTGAGCTATAATATCGCTCGGCCTAGCTCCATGATCGACCGCGTTCACTTCGAGAACTTCAAGAGCCTGCAGGACGTGACGGTCCAGCTCGGTCGCCTCACCGTGCTGGTCGGCGCAAATGGATGTGGCAAGAGCAGCGTCCTGATGGGCATTTCACAGCTGTCCGCTCGAGTGCGTCCCGCATTCTCCAACGACGGAACGCCCCGCCCATTCACGCGCGTCCTGAGCTATCGGGGGACGGCAGATCGGGTCAAGGTCTCGCTGCAAACGGGCGGAGCTACAGAGCTCGGAGTCGAGACGCGCTTCGACGCAAACGGAGCTCCAACCGCACAACTCACGCAGAGCCTCGGCCTCGCATCGGTGAGCTTGGCGTCGACCACGTATCTTCATCTCGATGCGAGCAAGATGTCCGTGACGTCGATCATCGAAACTGAGCGTCCTCGCATGGAGCCGGATGGCCGCGGGTTAGCGTCCGCACTGGCATGGATGAAAGGTGCCGCGGAAGATGAGCTTGCCCGGCTCACAACAGACCTCTTACAGGTTGTCCCGGGCGTCCGACGCATCCGGACGTTTCGCGAGCGGGTGTCACGTCGACGCATTGAGAAATTGGACGTCGAGGGCCAGCCGGTATGGCGTTCCGTGGACAAAACAGAAATCGGCGATCGGTTCGCGATCGAATTCGACGACGGATCGGAAATCCCGAGCAACATGCTCAGCGAAGGGACCGTGCTCGCGCTGGGCTTGCTCACGAAGCTCCGCGAGCCCGAACGTCCCAAGCTGGTGTTGATCGACGACGTCGATCGCGGGCTTCACCTCGGGGCGCAAGTCAGCCTGATCAAGGTTCTGCGCGAGCTGCTAAGGCTGGATCCCGAGTTGCAGATTGTCTGCACCACTCACTCGCCCTACTTGCTCGATCTGTTCGCACCCGAAGAGGTGCGCGTGCTGGCGCTCGACGCCGAGCGGCGCACGCATGTGCGGCCGCTCACCGAGCACCCGGACTTCGACAAGTGGAAGTTCGGCACGCAGACCGGCGAGCTCTGGGCCGCGCTGGGCGAGGACTGGGTGCTCGCCGGAGCCAGCGAATGAAGCGGATCGGGCTCGCGGCCGAGGACCACGGCCACTTTCGCGTCCTGACGAAGTTGATCGACGACACGCTCGTGGCCGAGGTCCCCTGGCTCGATGGCGTGCTCGACAGCAGCCGAACCTGGTGCGGCCTCGATGACCGCGAGCGCTGGTATAAATATGCGCCCGAAGACGCGTATGACTTGCGACCTATTCCCGTCGAGGGAGGTACGATCAAACCGCAGGGCCGGATCGGCGGCGAACCGCTGAAGCCTGAGGCGGGCATGTGGCGCAAGGTGCTAATGCTGTTCTACCGCGCCAAGCCACCGCCGGATGTCGTGGTGCTGATCCGCGATCTCGACGGAGATGAACGCCGTCGCGCGGGCCTCGAACAGGTTCGCGACGGTTTGCGGTGGCCATTTCCGGTGGTGATCGCGACGCCGCAGCCCGAGATCGAAGCCTGGGTAGCTTCCGGTTTTGTCGCCCGTGACGACGAGAAGCAGCGGCTTCGACAGCTCTGCAGCGAGCTGTCGTTCGACCCGACCTTGCAGTCGCACCGGTTGACGTCGCATCCCAACGACGCGCCGCGGGATGCCAAGCGGGTGCTGAGGCGTCTGTGTGAGGGCGACGAGGACCGCGAGCTCGCCTGCCTCGCCGATCGCGTGCTCCTGCGCCGACGCGGCGAGCACAATTGGCTGCCCGCGCTGCTCGACGAGGTCGACGAGCGGCTGGTGCCGGTGTTTCGCTAAGGCTTGTCCTCGATCTTCGCGGCCTGCGCGGCCAGGGCCGGGGCGCCGGCGAAGTGAGCGGGGCGCTTGGCTTTGAAGGCGGCGTGGGCCTCGGCGAAGTCGGGGTGCTGCATGCACAGGGCCTGGGCCTGGGCCTCGGCTTCGATGGCCTCGGAGAGCGCCATGGTGTGCTCGGATTCGAGCATCTGCTTGGTCATCGCGTGCGCGAAGGCGGGGCCGGCGGCGAGCCGGGCGGCCCAGTCGTGGGCGAGCGCGAGGGTGGCCGCGGCGTCGGGGGCGATGCGGTTGATGAGGCCGATCTCGAGGCCGCGCTCGGCGGTGATCAGATCGCCGAACAGGAGCAGCTCGGTGGCGTGGCCGAGGCCGACGATGCGGGGCAGCAGGTAGAGCACGCCCATGTCGGCGCCGCACAGGCCGACCTTGGGGAAGATGAAGCCGAGCTTGGCGCCGGTGACCGCGATGCGCAGGTCGCTGGCGCACGCGATGACCGCGCCGGCGCCGACCGCGGTGCCGTTGATCGCGGCGACGATCGGCCGGCGGCACGCGCGCATCGCCTCGATCAGCCGGCCGGTGGCGCGGGTGAACGCGAGCAGCGCCGGCGTGTCGCGGCCGAGCAGGTGCTTGATGATGTCGTCCTGATCGCCGCCGGAGCAGAACCCGCGGCCGCGGCCGGTGATCACGACCGCGCGGATCGCGTCCTCGCGGTCGAGCGCCTCGAAGGTCTCGGCCAGCTCCTGGTAGATCTCGAAGGTCAGCGAGTTGAGCCGGTCCGGGCGATCGAGCGTGATCGTCGCGACACCATCGACCAGCGCGAAGCCAAACGATCTCGGCGAAATCATACGTTGCCTCCGATGTACGCGACCGCCTGGATCTCGACGACGGCCGCCGGCTCGACCAGCGCGGTCACGCCGACCAGCGCCATCGCCGGGAAGTGCTTGCCGAGCCGCGGCCGCCACTGGCCGCCGAGCTCGCGGGTGCTCGCCCGGTACGCCGCGACGTCGGTGACGAACACCGTCATGCTCGCGATGTCCTCGGCCCGGCCGCCGGCGGCGCGGACCACCGCGAGCACGTTGTCGAGCGCCTGGCCGAGCTGCGGTACCAGCCCGCCCTCGACGATCACGCCATCGGCGCCCCAGCCGATCTGCCCGGCGACGTGCACGGCGCGGCCCTCGCCCGCGCGGCCGTTCGCGTAGCCCCGAGGCGCCGGCCAGCCCGCGACCACGACCTCCGACGTGCTCACTTGAGCACCGCGCCACCGTCGATGACGATGGTCTGGCCATGGATGCCGCGCGCGCCCTCGCTGCACAGCATCAGCGCCGCGTGCGCGACCTCGTCCGGCGTGATCATCCGGCGCTGCGGGCTCATCGACGCCAAGGTCGTGCGCGCCTCGGTCTCGGTGCGCCCGGTCCGCGCCGCGATCCGGGTCACCGCCTCGTCGAGCATCTGGGTCTCGACCCAGCCGGGGCACAGCGCGTTGATCGTCACGCCGCTGCGCGCCAGATCGATCGCCAGCGCGCGGGTCATGCCGACCATCGCGTGCTTGGCCGCGCAGTACGCCGCCGTGTAGGCATAGCCCGACACCCCGGCGTTGGACGCGATGTTGATCACCCGGCCCCACTTGGTCTTCATCATCGACGGCACCAGCGCGCGGATCACCCGGAACGGCGCCGTGGCGTCGAGCTCCATGATCCGGTCCCACATCGCGTCGTCGGTCCGGTCCAGCGCCGCGCTCTCGGACACGCCGGCGTTGTTGACCAGCACGTCGACGTGGCCGACCGACGCGATCACCTCGTCGGTCTGCGCCCGGTCGGTCAGATCGAGCCGCAGCGCGACGCCGCCGATCTCCTTGGCGACCGCGTCGAGGTCGACCTGGTTGCGGCCGCACACGACCACGCGCGCGCCCGCCTTGGCGAGGCCGCGCGCGATCGCCGCGCCGATGCCGCGACCGCCGCCCGTGACCAGCGCCAGCTTGCCGGCAAGGATTGGATCCATGGCTGTTTATACCTGGCTCCGGCGGCCGCCCGCGCGCCCGGCCCCGGATAGTAATCGTGGGACATGTCGAGCCCTGCCGAGCTGTCACACCTCGACGCCACCGCCACCGCCGCGCTGGTCCGCGCCGGCGAGGTCTCGCCGCGCGAGCTGATCGACGCCGCGATCGCGCGGATCGAGCGCCACGACCCGGCGATCGGCGCGGTGATCATCCCGCTGTACGACCGCGCGCGCCGCGCCGCCGACCACGCGCCCGACGGCCCGTTCCGCGGCGTGCCGATCCTGATCAAGGATCTGTGCGCGACCGTCGAGGGCGCCGTGCAGGCCAGCGGGCTCGCGCCGCTGCGCGCGGCCGGCATCACCGCGCCGCGCTCGAGCTACCTGGTCACCGCGCTCGAGCGCGCCGGGTTCATCGTCGTCGGCAAGACCAACGCCTCCGAGCTCGGCATCCTGCCCAGCACCGAGCCGCTCGCCTGGCCGCCGTCGCGCAACCCGTACGACCTGTCGCGCACGCCCGGCGGCTCGAGCGGCGGCTCGGCGGCGGCGGT
>DASWOO010000138.1:0-2547 GCA_036404335.1 Kofleriaceae bacterium | reverse complement strand
GAGATCGGCGAGATGCCGATCGCGCTGCAGCCCAAGCTCTTGCGCGCGATCGAGTCGCGGCAGATCCGCCGGGTCGGCAGCAGCACGTCGCGCACCGTCAACGTCCGGATCGTTGCGGCGACCAACCGCTCGCTGGCCAGCTCGCTCAACGAGGGCAGCTTCCGCGAGGATCTGTACTACCGGCTCGCGGTCGTCGAGCTGCGGCTGCCGGCGCTGCGCGCGCGGCGCGACGACATCCCGGTGCTCGCCGCCCACTTCTACCGGATGTTCGTCGGCGACCAGAAGCAGCTGCCGGCCGAGTTCGTCGCCAGCCTGGTCGGCCGCGGCTGGCCGGGCAACGTCCGCGAGCTGCGCAACTACATCGAGCGCGCGGTCTCGCTCGGCACGGTGACGCCGCGGCTGCCCGCGCCGGGCACCGCCGAGTCGCCGCTGCCGGGCGCGCCCGGCACGTCGTGGCCGCCCGGGTCGATCGAGAGCTTCATCGCCCTGCACCTTCCGCTCAAGGAGGCGCGCAAGGCGTGGACCGAGAGCTTCGAGCTGGTCTACGTCCGGACCATGCTGAAGATGGTCGGCGGCAACGTGACCCGCGCCGCCGAGCGCGCCGGGGTCAGCCGGCGGTTCCTGCAGCGGATGGTCGCCCGGCTGGGGATCGTGCCGAGCGAGATCACCGACGCGGGCGACGGCGGTGACGACGACGCGGCCGACGGCGACGAGGACTAGCGCCCGGGGAATATCTCGGGGCGCGCGGCGGTACCTGCGGCCATGCAACACGCTCTGGTGGCTGGCGCGGCGCTGAGTATCGTGGCCTGCGCCCGTGGCGTGGCGCCGGTCGCGCCCGCGCCGACGGTGGCGGACATCGCCGCGCGGTCGCACGCCCTGCTCGACGCGTTCGGCCGCAACGACGCCGCGGCGCTCGCGGCGAGCCTGGCGCCGGGCTTCGTCCGGTTCGAGAACGAGCGCTTGGTCGAGCGCGCCGAGCTGCTCGGCGAGGTCGCCGCGGCCCGCTCGCATCATCCGGACACGACGCGGACGTGGAAGGACGAGCACGTCTATGTCCGCGACCGCGATGCGGTGTTCATCGGCATGGCGATCGAGCACGAGACCGGCAACGACGCGCATGGCAACCGCGAGTACGACGGCTGGTACACGATCTCGTGGGTGCGCGACGGCGACGCGTGGAAGGCGGCGCACACCAGCTGGATCCCGCACCGCGCCGGCACCGAGACCGCGCGCGACATGTGGAACGACAACTATCGCCAGGCGATCGGCTTCGACCACGCGCCGAACCAGCTGCTGGTCGACAGCGTGCGCGGCGTCGCGCCCGGCGCCGCGCTCGACCTGATGACCGGCCAGGGCCGCAACGCGGTCTACCTCGCGTCGCAGGGCTGGCGGGTCACCGGCGTCGATATCGCCGACGAGGGCCTGCGCCAGACCCGCGACGCCGCCGCCCGCGCGCACCTGACGGTCGAGACCGTCCAGGCCGACGCCGTGACCTACGACCTGGGCGTCGCGCGCTGGGATCTGGTCACGATGATCTACGCCGGCAGCTCGACCGAGCTGATCGAGCGGATCAAGCCGAGCCTCAAGCCCGGCGGCCGGTTCGTCCTCGAGTTCTTCGCCCGCAAGCCGGGCCAGGCGCAGGGCGGCTTCGCCCAGGGCCAGCTGCGCGCGCTGTTCGCCGACGGCTTCGACATCGAGCGCGACGACTTCGTCGACGGCACGCCCGACTGGGCGCAGAGCCACGCCACGCTGGTCCGGTTCGTCGCGCGGAAGCGCTAGCGGAGCTGCTTGGCCGTCGAGGCGGGCGAGCTCAGCGGCGCGGTGGCGATGGTGCCGTAGGTCCAGATCATGCCGGTGCCGCCGCCGCCACCACCGCCGCCGCCGGCCGAGACCGTGCCCTCGATCTGGCTGGTGTCGCTGCCGGCCGCGCCTTTGGCGCCGTTGCCGCCGTTGCCGCCGTTGTCGACGTCGCCCACGCCGCCGCCGGCGCGGGTGGTGTACGCGTCGGTCGTGCCGTCGGCGCCCGCCGTGCCGCCGGCCTTGGCCGAGCCACCACCGCCGCCGCCGCCGCCGTTGGCGACGAGCTTGCCGCCGCCGCTGCCGTCGATCGTCGCGGCGTCGAGGACGATCATGCCGCCGGCCCCGCCACCGCCGCCGCCCTGGCGCTTGCTGTCCGAGTTGGGCGTGGCCCCGCCGCCCGCGCCCGAGGCGTAGATGTTGCCGGTCAGCTTGATCGTGTTGACCGCGATCAGATAGACGGCGCCGCCGCCGTCGCCGCCCGTGCCGCCCGCGCCATTGGCGCTGGACGTCGCCGCGCCGCCCGCCGAGCCGGCGCAGCCGCCGCGCACGATCGCCGGCGCCGCCTGCTGCATGCCCGCCGGCGAGCCTGGCGCCGACCCGGCCGGCTGGCCGTTGTCGTTGCTGTCGCCGATGCCGCCCCGGCCGCCGACGCTGCCGAACCCGCCGCCGCCGCCGCCCCCACCGCCGCCGCTATCGTTGCCGCCCTTGGGGGCGTTGCCGGTGCAGGTCCCGGTGCTCGCGGCCGCG
>DASWOO010000137.1:0-5571 GCA_036404335.1 Kofleriaceae bacterium | reverse complement strand
CTGTCCGGCGGCTTCATCAAGGTCGCCGCGGAGCGATCTGCGTTTCAGGCCGCCGCCAAGGGCGAGCCCATCTCGATGAACCGGCTCGTCGAGACCATTACCCGGATGTACCGCGAACGCGGTAAACTAACCCCCGTCGGCAGGCTGGAGTGATCATGATCGAACAGCAACAGCGCAACGCAGCACACCATGACGAGGCGATCGAAGCCCCGGCGCACCCGGAGGCTCACGCCGCCGTCGAAGCTCAGGCTCAGGGCCCCGTCCCGCGTGCCGCGAGCTTCGATCAACTGACCGGCCAGAGCCGGACGTCGGGCGAGACCGCGCGCGCGATGTCGACCGACTCGACGCACAGCGAGGCCGAGTCCGAGACCCCGGGCCAGGAAGCGCCGCTGTCGAACGTCGACGCGATGATCGAGCAGCTGTCGCACGGCATGGTCGACAAGGAGCTGGGCGACAAGGAGCTGAAGTTCCTCAAGGCCAACGGCTACTCGGCGCAGCCGATCATGCGCGGCGTCCACGACTTCGTGATGCGCACGTTCCTGCCCCTGCCGGGCTCGGGGCGTCCGCCGATCGTCGCGTTCCGCGGCACCGTGCCGTCGAAGCCGCAGACGATCATCGCCGACCTCGATCCGACCGGCATCGGCATGTACCAGTTCAACCCGAACCGGAACATGATCGACCAGCAGATGATGGCGGCCGCGACCACCGGCCCGATCATCTCGACCGGCCACAGCCTCGGCGGCGCGCTCGCCCAGATCGCGGCGGCGACGTTCCCCGACCGCGTCGGCCGCATCGTCACCTTCCAGGCGCCCGGCGTCTCGAAGGAGATGGCCAAGAAGCTCGTCGAGTACAACGAGGAGCATCCGGACAAGGCGATCGAGTCGACCCACCACCGCGTCCAGGGCGACCTGGTGCCGATGGGCGGCGAGGCGCTGACCCCGGGCGTGGTCGTCGACCACCAGATGACCGGCGGCAGCGCGCTGTCGCGCAACCCGCTGTCCAAGCACGTCTCGATGCCGCTCGCCGAGGAAGAGGTCGCCGCCGGCCACGACGTGCCGGTCCACGGCGACGAGAAGCACAGCTCCAAGGAGACGGGCGTGTACTCGACCGAGCAGGAGAACGCCGAGAAGGGCCAGACGATCGAGAAGATCCGCGCCGGCCTGGGCAAGCTGGTCTACGGCGTCGGCCGTCTCCAGCCCTGAACCCTGAGCCCGCTGAGCCCGCTGACTAGCGGCGGCGGCGACGGAGGGTGAGGGCGAGGACGGCGGCCCCGAAGCACAGCGGGCTGGCCGGGGCGCCGGAGGCCGCGCAGCAGCCGCTGCGCCGGACCTCGGACTTGGCGCGCACGGGCGCAGCCTTGGGCTTGCGCTCGCCGGACGCGCCGCGCGGCTCCTCGGGGTCGGCGGCGATGACGCAGCTGTCGTCGAGCGTGGCGACCAGCGGCGTCGCGCGGGTCGTGCCGCCGGCGGCGATGGTCACCAGGCAGCTGTCGCCGTCGGGCCGGGCCGAGACCGTCGCCTTGCCGTCGGTGGCCGGCGCGTCGAGCACGACGTGGCTGACCGCCTTGCCCTTGGGCGCCTTGTACACGAGCGTCGTGGTCGGCTTGGTCGGCCAGATCACCGCGGCGAGCCGGCCGCTGGCCTCGATCCGCACGCCGGCCCAGCCCTCGCCGGACAGCTCGGCGTGCTTGGCGCCGCCGCCCGTGCCGGTCGCCTCGATCACGTGCACCGCGCGCGGCGCCGGCCCCGGGATCTCGACCCGGTAGTCCGACGTCGGGAACCGCGCCGCGTCGCACTGACCGCGCGCCACGTTGTCCTTGAAGCAGTCCTTGGCGGTGGCGTGGCCGAGCTTGGGCGCGGGCCCGCCGGTCGGGCCGCTGATCACGAGCTTGGCGTCCTTGATCGTCGCCCAGCCAACGCCGGCCTTGTCGATCGATAGCTCGGCCGGCACCCGGAACCGCAGGTACATGCGGCGGTCGGCCTCGCCGGTGGTCGCGCGATCGACGACCACCAGCGACGCGTCGTGGCCGTCGCGGCTCGGCACCAGCACGAAGTCGCGCAGCGCCTCGGCAACGTCGGACTTGCGCTCCTGGAAGTGGTACGCGTCGGCGTAGTTGCAGCGCGCGGCCACCAGGCCGCTCTGCGTCTTGGTCGTCCACGCCCACGCCACATCGGCACCCCACGCGCACTGGCTCGGCTGGTAGTTCGCCGGCAGCTGACGCGACACCACCGTCGGCGCGTTGCCGGTCAGGGTCGACAGCGAGCCGTAGGGCGACGGGTCGACGATCAGGTCGGCGCCGCCGCGCGACAGCACGAAGTTGCCGGCGTTGGGCCCGCGGTGATCGAGGCCGTCGGTCCGGGCGCACGCGGCGACGAACCACACCGCCGACTTGTCCCAGCCGGTGCGCGCGTACAGGGTCGAGGTCGCCGGCGCCTCGTACCAGGTCGGCCACGACTGCCGCGGCACCAGCGCCGGCGGATCGCCGACCGACGCCAGCGCGTCGTACAGGAGCCAGTCGCGGTCAGACAGCTGCAGCCGCACCAGCTCGCCGCGCGCCCACTTCTTGTCCTCGGCCGTCGCGTCGCCCAGCGCGATCGCGACCAGGGTCAGCACCGCCGGCGGCTGATGGACGTGCTCGTCGTCGAAGTCGCCGCCGACCCACATCTGGTCGCTGGGGTTCAGCGCATAGACGTGGCGGCGCAGCAGGCTGCCGAGCCACGCCGACATGCCCTCGGCGGGCAGGCCGTGCCTGGTCGCGATCCGCGCGGCGAGCGCGTACTCGGCGACCGCGAGCGGGCCGTACTGCCAGCCCTCGTTCCAGTCGCCGCCGTCGAGCGAGCCGGCGGTCGCGAGCGCGGCGGCCATGTCCTTGCCCCACAGCCCGTCGGCGACGAGCTTCCAGTGCTCGGGCCCGGACTCCTCGGCGGCCTCGCTGCCCTCGGCGACCGCGATCATCGTCGCCGCGATCAGGAACCCGGCCTGGTAGTTGGTCGCCGGATCGCGCGGGTGATAGCCCTTGTCGACGTAGCGCTTGATCCACGCCGCCCAGCGCCGGCGCGCCTTGGCCCGCAGCTCGGGCGTCATCCCGGGGAAGTCGTGCAGCCAGTCATAGGCCAGCGCGGTGTACGGGCCCAGGTTGCGGATCGGGTAGCCCATGTCGCGGATCGCCGCCTCGTCGCCGCCCTTGCCGTCGCCGATCACGTCGAGGTCGTCGAGCAGCGCGGTGAAGTACTTCAGCGTCAGCTGGGCGTAGACCGGCTTGTCGGTCGCGGCCCACGCGACCAGGCACGCCTGGATCATCTTGCCCCACTCCTGGCCCATGTAGAGCGCGCGCTCGTGGTTGCCGGTGTTGAGCTGGTCGTCGCACAGGTTGATCGCGCCGACGACGGGACCGTGCCCGGACTTCGCCTGGGCCTTCCACGCCTGCTTGAGCGGTTCGTCGAGCAGCATCCGCGGATGCGGACCCTTGGGCGCGGGCGGCGTCGCGCGGGCCGCGCCTGCCCCCATGGTTAGGATCGCCGTGGCGAAGACGAGAGCTCGCGCATTACGCACGAAGAAAGCGTAGCCAATGACTCGGCGGCGCGCGATATGCGCACGCCACTGTGTCTTCGGCGCACGGCACATCATGGTGACCGCCTCACAATGCGCCACGTCGAAGATCTCCATTTCCAAACGTACCGCTTGTGTCATCGTGCCGGTTCGCGTGACCATGGGTGACTCACGCGCACGGGGGTGGTCCTGCATGCTTTATAATCTGCATCTGCTTCGGGTGATCGCGGCGCTCGGCGTCGTCTACTTCCACACGACGTCGACCGCGGGGCTCAACCTCGACTGGGATATCGGCAGTCGCGGCGTCGATATCTTCTTCGTGATCAGCGGCTTCATCATCGCGTACATCGGCACCAGCAAGCCGGATCAGTTCCTGATCCGCCGGCTGATCCGGGTCGTGCCGTTCTACTGGGCGGCGACCTTGTGCGTGTTCGCGATGGTCGTGGTCTCGCCGGCCTCGTTCCGCAGCGCGACGGCGAGCATCAGCCACCTGATCTCGTCGCTGGTGTTCGTGCCGCACACCAACCCGGTGACCCAGGAGATGCACCCGACGCTCGAGCTCGGCTGGTCGCTGAACTTCGAGATGTTCTTCTACTTCCTGTTCGCGATCGGCCTGGCGATCTCGCCGCGCCGCGCGCCGCTGGTCGTCGTCGCCTGGCTGGTCGGGTTCGTGGTCGCAGTCCACACGTTCGCCGGCAACAACGAGGTCATCAACTTCTACGCCCGGCCGATCGTCCTGGAGTTCTGCTTCGGCATCGGCGTGTTCTACCTGCTCGACTGGTGCAGCACGCACAAGGCGCAGCTGACGCAGCTCCCCGGGCTGCGCGGTCTGCTCGTGATCACCCTGATCGCCAGCCTGCTGGTGATCGGCGTCGGCGAGGAGCACTACCGCGAGACCGTGCCGCGCTACCTGATCGCCGGCGTGCCGTCGTTCTTCCTGGTCGCCAGCGCGCTGCTGCTCGAGAAGCTGTACGGCCTGGCCACCAAGAACAAGCTGATCTACCTGCTCGGCGAGTCGTCGTACATCGTCTACCTGATCCACCCGTACGTGGTGTTCACGGTGCTCCGCAAGGGGCTGCATCACCCCGAGCTGATGTCGACGCCGATGCTCGCCGCGGTGATCGTCGGCCTGCTCGTGCTGACCTCGGGGCTCGCCGTCGCGATTCACACCTGGTTCGAGAAGCCGGCGATGGCGTTCCTGCGCGCCCGGCTCACCTAGCGCGCCCACGCGCGGCAGCGCGCCGGGCACGTCGCCTGCAAGCTCCTGGCACATCCACCTTTTGCCTGGAGAACGTCATGGCCCGCATCGCATTCGTGCTCGCGACCGATTTTGAAGACAGCGAATTTCGTAAACCCTACGACGCGCTGCGCGAGGCCGGCCATCAGGTCGACGTCCTGGGCGCCAAGGGCGGCGAGACCGTCCACGGCAAGAAGGGCATCGAGCACGTCGAGGTCGAGGCCGCCGCGAAGGATCGCGACGCCGGCGACTACGACGCCCTCGTGATCCCGGGCGGCTACTCGCCCGATCACCTGCGGACCGACGCCGACGTCGTCGACTTCGTCCACGACATGGTCGAGGACGGCAAGGTCATCGCCGCGGTGTGCCACGGTCCGCAGCTGCTGATCGAGGCCGACGCGGTCGAGGGCAAGCAGCTGACCTCGTGGCCCTCGGTCCGCACCGATCTCGAGAATGCCGGCGCTCGGTGGGTCGACCAGGAGGTCGTGATCGACGACCAGCTGATCACCTCGCGCAAGCCCGACGATCTGCCGGCGTTCTCGATGGCGATCGCCCGCGCCCTGGAAGCGCGCGCGGCCAAGCCCGACGCCAGCGCGCCGCGCTAGCTGACGCCTAGTCGACGCTTGGTCGACGCCTAGTCGACGTCGGACGGCTTCTTCTCGAACCGCTTGCGGATGTTGTGGTCGAGCACGGCCTTGCGCAGGCGGATCGACGCCGGCGTGACCTCGACCAGCTCGTCGTCGTTGATGAACTCGAGCGCGTACTCGAGCGAGATCTGCCGCGGC
>DASWOO010000136.1:0-5479 GCA_036404335.1 Kofleriaceae bacterium | reverse complement strand
GGGCAGGCCGCCGACACCGCGTCGAGGTCGAGGCTGATCTCGGTGGCCCAACCCGGATCGACAGCGGGCAACGGCGAACTCTGCCCGTTCTGGTTCACCTTCTTGAAGCAGCCGTTGGCGGTGGTGCACGCCGACAGGCCGTACTGCGCGCGATACACGCCGAGGTCGGCCTCGGCGTTGGGATAGCCGTAGGCGTCGACGATCGCGATCGTGGTCGACGCGCTGCCGTTACCGGTGATGCTGTACGCCGAGCGCAGATCCGACGGGCCATAGCCCGACGGCGCGACGGTGGCGAACAGGCCGGCGCGGCCGACCAGCACGTGCGCGTGGCAGTTGACCTCGGCGCCGGCGGCGCGGTCGCAGACCTGGAGGTGGTCGAGGAACCGGGCGGCCGTGAAGTCGGGCTGCTGGAGCGCGACCTCGAGCTCGTCGTCGGTGGATCTGGTGCTCGGGTCGGCGTCCATCGCACAGGCGGGAGCGAGGACGGCAAACGCGAGCGCGGCGGTGAGCTTGGGCAGCGACATGCGCGTGAGTCAATCACGCGCGAACCGTTGGGTTTTCCGCCGCACGTGCAGCTTTCCATGACGGGCGATATCGCCGGTGCCACAGCGGCGCATCTGGTCGCCAGGCCCACAGTGCCGCAATTTGCGGCACCACGCCGCGGCAGACTCTATGCCTTGCCGTCGAGGACCATGACCGCGAACAGCACGGGCAGGTACACGATCGACGCGAGGAACACGCCGCGCGCCCACTTCGTCGTGCCGTGACCGATGCCACTGGCGCCCTGCACCAGGACCAGCAGGCCGAGCGCGGCCGCGGTCACCAGGTAGGGCACGCCCGCGATGTGCAGCGGCACCGGCGCGAGGCTGACCAGCACCTGCACGACCAGGTACGTCAGGATCTGGCGGCGCGCCGCGACCACGCCGTGCGTACCGGGCAAGGTCTTGAGCCCGGCCGCGTCGTAGTCGCGCTGGCGATACATCGCGATCGCGTGGAAGTGCGGGATCTGCCAGAAGAACAGCACGCCGAACACCGCCAGCCCGCCGAGGTCGGTCCGGCCGGTGGCCGCGGTCCAGCCCATCAGCGCCGGCAGCGCGCCGGGCACCGCGCCGACCCAGGTCGCCCAGTGCGAGCGCTGCTTCATCGGCGTGTAGACCCCGACGTACATCAGCAGCGCGACCAGCCCGAGCCCGGCCGTGACCAGGTTGACCTGCGCCAGCGCGGGCAGCGACAGCGCGCCCTGCACCCCGCCGAACCACAGCGCCGTCCGCGCGTCGAGCCGCTGCTGCGGTAGCGGCCGCTGCCGGGTGCGCACCATCAGGCAGTCGATGTCGCGCTCGAGCCACATGTTGAGCGTGTTGGCCGAGCCGACGATCAGCGCCGTGCCGAGGATCAGCCACAGCGCGGCGCCGAGCGCGACGTCGCCGGGCGCCAGGCTCATCGCGCCCGCGGCGGTGAGCAGCGCCATCACCATGATGTTCGGCTTGACCAAGGTGACCAGGTCGGTCGCCCGCTGGCGGATCACCAGCGCGGTCATGCGCGCACCAGCCGCATCGCCGGCGCGCGGTCGTCATGCAGCGCGCTGGACACCGCCGCCGTGCGCGGCTTGGTCAGGAGCCACGCCGACATCCACAGCGCCCACAGGCTGGCCGCGCCCGCGAAGTGGCCGACCGCGAGCGGCACCGCGCGCAGCGTCAGCACGACGTACATGCCGAGCAGGATCTGGCCGACGACCAGCACCGGCGCGGCCATCGCGAGCAGCCGCAGCGCGGGCCACGACTTGCTGTGGCGGTACACCTGGATCGCCGCGATCGTCGTGACGACCGCGACCACGCAGCCGAAGCCGCGGTGGATCATGTGCAGGTCCTGCACCGCCGCCTCGGGCCACCACTCGCCGGTCCGGGTGCAGCTCGGCATGCCGAGGCAGACCATCGCCGCGCCGAGGTGGCGGACCAGCGCACCGAGCAGCAGCTGGACGAACACCGCGCCGCACGCGATCGCGATCCAGCCGCGCGCGCGGCCCAGCTCGCCCAGCCGCGCGGCGTGCCGGTCGAGCTCGACCACGCTCGGCGCCGGCCGGGTGCGGAACGCGGTGTAGATCAGGGTGGCGAAGTAGCTCATCCCGAGCGCCAGGTGGCCGGTCGACACGAACCACGGCAGCTTGAAGCCGACGGTGATGGCGCCGAGCGCGCCCTGGGCGATGACCAGGCCGAGCAAGAGGACGCCGAGCCCGCGCAGCTCGCGGCGCCGGGTCCACAGCGTGACCGTGAGCGCGATCTGCAGCAGGCCGACCGTCATCGCCGCCAGCCGGTGGCCGTGCTCGTACAGCACGCCGCCGACCATCGGCGGGAACAGCTGGCCGTGGCAGACCAGGGTCGGCTCCGGGCACGCCAGGCTCGATCCGGTCGGGTTGACCGTGCCGCCGATCACCAGGAGCACGAACGTCGCCACGGCGGCGAGCTTGGCTAGGCGATGCTCCAGCATGGGACCAGTCCGCTGGGTACCACATCGCGCTAACCCGTGCAGCACGCGGACACTACTGCGACAAACCACCGCCGGCCTACCACCCGGTACGCTGCTCCGTAAGCGATTCCCGACGGTTGCTCGGGCCCCGGAGGTTGCCCCGGCTACCTGCGTGGGCGTACAGTCGTCCCTGGCGCGGAATGACCGACTGGGTCGAAACGACATCGATCGGTACGTTCAAGTCGGAAGACCTCACCAAGGCGGGCGTGGTGTTCCGGTACAACCGGTACCTGTACCGCACGAACGGCAAGCACCTGTCGAACGGCGGCATGGGCACCGTCTACGAGCTCGAGCGCCGCGACGATCTGACCGGCAGCATCGAGCCCGTGGTCGGCAAGGTCTTCCACGCCAACTACCTGTTCCAGCTCCGCACCGACGAGGTCACGCGGCGCGATCACCACAACAACCTGGCCGCGATGGCTCGGATCGCGGCGATCGAGCACCCGAACATCCTGCCGACCTACGTCGCGGCGCCGATCTCCGATAACTACCTGTTCGTCACGCCGCGCATGGGCATGACCCTGCTCGAGGCGATCGCCAAGCACAACCTGACCCCCCGCGCGCGCACCAAGCTGCTGGTCCAGGCGCTCGAGGGCCTGGCCACGCTGCACACCGCGCGGCTGATCCACCGCGACTTCACGCTGCGCAACATCCTCGTCGACAACGGCGCCAACGTTGCCTACGTGTTCGACTTCGACCTGGCGATGTCGCTCGAGGAGCTGGGCAACCAGACCTACCGCAGCTACTACCGCGGCCGGATCTTCGGCTCGCCGGGCTGGTCGGTCGCGCCCGAGTCGATCGACCAGGCGCTGATGGACACGCCGATCACCACCGCGCTCGATGTCTACGCGGTCGGCGGCGCGCTGCACGGCCTGTTCACCGATCAGCTGCTGTACGGCCCGGCCGACGATATGTGGGCGCTGCTGATCCGGATCGCCGAGGGTGTGGTCGTCGGCGGCCGCAGCAAGGTCCACTACCCCGAGGGCTTCCCGCTGCAGCTCCGGCCGGTGATCGAGGGCTGCATCGAGCGCGATCCGGCGCAGCGGTTCCCGTCGATCCAGGCCGTGGTCCAGGAGCTGCGCGGCATGCTGCGCGAGCTGCCCGACGACCGGCCGAGCCGCAAGATCACGACCCGGCCGGCGGTCGATCGCACCAAGACCAACGAGGTCGCGCTCCCCGACCCGACGATCACCAACGAGCTGGTCGAGGCCGCCGAGCGCGCGGTGTTCGACTGGGGCTACGCCGTCGAGCGCAGCCTCGGCCGGGTCCGCGGCCACCCGATCTTCCTGGCCTCGCCGCGCGCGGACATGGTCGAGAGCGGCCAGTTCCCCGACGCCAACATCTTCCCCAAGCTCGTCACGGTGATCGACCTGACCAAGGTCAACGATCCGCGGCAGTTCGTGGAGAACTGGCAGCAGCACTTCTGGCCGACGCTCAAGCGGGTCCGCCAGGGCCTGCTGACGTCGCTCCACAAGGTGATCTACGACGCCAACACGTCGTCGCTGCTGCTGTTCAGCGAGTACGTCGACGAGCCGCGGTTCGGCGATCGCATCGCCGAGCTCGACCTCAACATCGACGGCGCGCTGTCGCTCGGCTTCGTGGTGATCCGCCAGGTCGCCGGGCTGCACGAGCACGGCATGGCGCACAACAACATCTCGCCCAACGCGCTCTTGTTCAAGGGCGGCGCGGCGACCCGCACGGTGATGCCGGCGATGATCGGCCTGGTCGAGCCGGCGATGGGCGTCGAGGCGATGGCGGGCGACGTCCGCGCGCTCGCCGGGATGATCCTGACCTGGCTGCGGCCGAGCCGGGTCGCGGCGCTGCACGTCCGGATCAAGCCGATGTTCGACGCGCTGCGCGCCCGGCTGTCGACCTGGGCGTTCGACAAGCAGATCAAGGCGCCGACGATCGACGAGCTGATGTCGCTGATCAGCGATGCCCTGGCGCTGGTCGACTTCAACTTCTCCGTGCTGCGCGACTCGGGCGGCGATCTCCAGGAGTACGGGCTACTCCTGATCAGCCTGCGGCTGTATCACTTGCTGTGGCCGAGCATCCCCGTCGCCGCGCGCCCGACGACCCTGCCGCCAGGCAAGTGACCGGCGCGGCGCTGGACGGCGAGGCTAGGTCAGTTGTTGGCCAGCCTGTGCCGATCCTGCGAGCCTCGCTAACGTGGTGGCGGCGCTGGCTCGCGGTGGTCAGCGTCGCGCTGGTCGCCGCCGGGTTCGCGATCGCGTTCCGCTCGTCGCTGGCGACGGTCTACGCCTGGCTGGGCGGCCAGGGCGTCGTCGAGATGATCGCGCACGCGCCGCGCTGGCTGCGGCTCGCGCTGCCGGCCGCCGGCGGGCTCGCCGCGGGCCTGATCGCGCTGGTCGCGGCCCGGGTCCGCGAGGGCGGCGGCGTCGGCTTCGTGATGGAGGCGATCGTGCTCGGCCGGGTCCGCGTGCCGCTCGCGCGCACCGCGCTGCAGGCCGTGGCGTCGTGGTGCGCGATCGCCGCCGGCGCGTCGCTCGGCCGCGAGGGCCCGCTGATCCAGTTCGGCGCCGCGGCCGGCGAGGGCGCGCGCCGGGCGTTCGGGCTCGATAACGTCACCGCGCGGATCGTGATCGCCGCGGGCGTCGCCGCCGGCTTTGCCTCGGCCTACAACGCGCCGGTCGCCGCCGTGCTGTTCGTGGTCGAGGTCGTGACCGGCGTGGTCGTGCTCGAGGCGATCGTGCCGATGCTGATCGCCGTGGTGATCGCGACGATCGCCACGCGCTACGTGGTCGGCGGCACGCCGGTCTACGGCCTGCGCGCGTTCGGGTTCGGCGCGCCGGCCGAGCTGATCGCCTTTGCCGGCCTCGGCCTGGTCGCGGCGCCGGTCGGCGTCGGGTTCCTGCGCGTGCTCGGCGCCGCCGATCGGCTGTGGCAGCGCGTGCCGATGCCGTGGCGCCCGGCCGCGGGCGGCCTGGCGTGCAGC
>DASWOO010000135.1:0-4498 GCA_036404335.1 Kofleriaceae bacterium | reverse complement strand
TCGGCACCGCACGCCCGGTATCGCGCGCCGTGCTCGACGCGCGCACCGTGCTGGTCTCACCCTGGTGGCTCTACGCCGACTACCGGGCGAGCGCGCCCGCCGACCGGATCGCCACGGACTGGGCGCAGCGGTTCCCCGGGTTCCAGCCGGTGCCGGGCTTGCTGCTCGAGCCCGACGGCAAGACCCCGGCGCTGCAGATCCGGGTGTGCCGTGAAGAAGCCCAGACCACCGAGACCGGCGCGGTCTACGCCTCGGGCCGGCCCGGCGCGAAGAAGGGCGAGCCGTTCCCCGCCGGCCGGCTGAACCAGCCGCCGGGCGACTCGGGGTTCGCGCGCAGCCACAAGGGCCGCGCGGTGTCGTGCCTGTCAGGCACCGGGTTCCAGACCAGCGTCGAGTGCGGCTGCGGCGTCGGCCTCGAGCGCTGCATGCCGGGCGCGGGCGGCGCCAACGAGCCGCCGGCGTTCGTGCTGCCGAGCCACACCCCGCTGGGCGGCGACGCGCCGTTCGAATCGACGCCGCAGCCGTCGGCGGCGTGGGAGCGCCAGTGGTGGAGCGAGGAGGCCAAGCACTTCCTCGACAAGATCTTCGTCGAGGATCGCGACTTCCGCGAGCTGCTGACCAGCCGCGCGACCGTGGTCAACGGCCCGCTCGCCCAGTTCTACCGGTTCTTCGCCGGCGCGACCTGCTGCGGCCCGGCGGCCGACCTCGGCTACAGCGATCCGGCGCCGCTGGTCGAGCCCGCCGCGATCCCCGAGGCGCTGGTCCCCGAGGACACCGCGACCTGGATGGCGGTCGGCGACCGCGGCCCGCGCGCCGCCGGAATCCTCACGATGCCGATCTTCCTCACCAAGTACGGCTCGCGCCGCGCCCGCGCCCACGTCGCGTACAGCGCGTTCCTGTGCAAGGACTTCGTCGCCGACGCGGTGGTGCTCGAGCCGTCGACCGATCCGGACCTGACCCGGCGGCCGGGCTGCTCGGCGTGCCACCAGACGCTCGAGCCGATGGCCGCGTACTGGGCGCGGGTGATGGAGTCGGACTGGACGTACCTGCCGCCCGAGCAGTTCCCGATGGCGCACCCGCAGTGCAGCAAGCCCAAGGGCCAGCCCGGCGCGTGCAAGACGATCTACGACCCGGCGTTCTCGACCTTGCGCGGCGCGTACGCGTCGGCGACCAACGCCGAGGCCGGGCCGGCCGGGCTCGCCGCGGCGATCACCGGCGCGCCCGAGTTCGCGGCGTGCGTCGCCGAGAACGTCGCGCAGTCGCTGCTCGGCCGGCCGCTGGCGCCCGAGGATCAGGCGTGGCGGGCCGAGCTCGCCCGGACGTTCGTCGCCGGCGGCTACCGGATGCGCGCGCTGGTCCGGGCGATCGTCACGTCGCCGCGCTACCGCGACGCCAACGACACGAGGCACAGGTGAAGCGGCTGGCGCTCGTGATGCTCGCGGCGTGCGGCGGCGGCGCGATCTCGCCCGGCGCCACGACGCCGCTGCCGCCGCCGACCGAGCTCGCGGTCGACACCACGCCCAAGGCCCGGCCGCGGATGATGCCGCCCGAGGTCTACCTGCGCGCCTACCTGACGTGGTTCGGTGGGCTCGCGCCGCTCGACGTCCAGGCCCGGGCGCGCGGCCGCGGCCTGTTCGACGCGTGGGACGATTACCTCGCCGCGCTCGGCCTGCCCGACTACCGCGTCGACCTGCCGCGCCAGCTGCAGACCAACACGCTGATGCTCGCCGCGTTCGGCCGGCTGGGCGAGGCGCTGTGCATCCGCGCCGCCGAGCACGACCTGCACAACAAGAAGCTCGCGCCGGCCGAGCGCGTCGTGTTCGCGTTCGCGGTCGGCGCGTCGCCGGATCCGGCGCAGTTCGCCGAGCGGTTCGACGTCCTGCACCGCACGTTCCTCGGCTACCCGTCGGGGCTCGCGCCCGGCGATCGCACCGCGCGGTTCTACGCGCTGTATCGCGCCGTCGCCGGGCGCCACCCCAAGGGGCCGCTGACCGCCGACGAGACCGGCTGGGCCGCGGTGTGCACCGCGCTGATCCAGCACCCGGAGACAGGACTCTACTGATGATCGATCGCCGAACCTTGATCCAGCTGCTCGGCGGAGGCGCCGCCGCGCTCGCCGCGCCGCGCCGCCTGTGGGCCGCCGAAGCGCCGCGCGCGTCGAACGAGTTCTTCATCTTCATCCACGCCGCCGGCGGCTGGGACGTCACGTTGTGGGCCGACCCGCGCCACGAGCGTAAGGGCCTGGTCGAGCCGGCGTCGACCGACAACACCGATACCAGCGGCCTCCTCCACTGGAAGGGCGCGGCGCTCGACGGCGACACCGACACGTTCGAGCCGCTGACCTCGAGCACCGGCAAGCTGGTGATGGGCCCCGGCATCGGCGCGCTGTGGGATCTGCGCGACCGGCTGACCGTGATCAACGGCCTGGCGATGAACACCGTCAGCCACCCCGACGGCACCGCGTACTCGGCGACCGGGCGCCACCTCGCCGGCGGCCGCGCGCCGGCGTCGAGCGTCGACGTCGCGGTCGCCAACGAGCTCGGCACCGCGCAGCTCCTGCCGGCGGTGGCGATCCAGTTCCCGAGCGCGTTCGTCGGCGAGCGGCTCGATCGCCGGGCGATCCCGCTGCGCGTGTCGTCGGCGGCGACGATCGCCCGATCGCTGGCCCGGTCGAACGCGTACTTCGCCGTCGAGGATCGCGCGGCGATCTCCGCGCTCCTGTCCGAGGAGGCCCAGGCGCTGGCCGATCGCTCGGTGTTCCCCGAGACCTACGAGCGGATCGCCAGCCAGCAGGACGCGCAGCCCCGGCTGGTCGGCGGCGCGCTCGAGCAAGCGTTCACCCAGAAGGCGCTGCAGGACGCGTATCCCGGGTTCGACTACAAGTCGCGCAGCCAGGCCGGCGGCGCGCTGAGCGCGGCGTTCGCCGTCGAGGCGATGCAGCGCAACCTGGTGCGCTGCGTCAGCTTCGCGCTCGGCGGGCTCGACACCCACAACCAGAACTACAAGCAGCACGCGCGGATCCAGCAGGACCTGTTCGGCGTGATCGCCAGCCTGCTCGGCGTGCTCGACAGGACGCCGCACCCGACCAAGCACGGCGCTAAGCTCGCCGACCACACGCACATCCTGGTCGTGTCGGACTTCTGCCGCACGCCGCAGATCAACCTGTCGGGCGGCCGGGATCACTACCCGAACAACTCGGCGCTGGTGATCTCGCCGAAGTTTCGCGGCGGGATCTCGTTCGGCAGGACCGACGCCGAGCAGGTGCTGCCGGCGGCGGCCAAGCGGTTCCGTGACGGCGAGCGGCCGATCGCGCCGCCCGATCTGCTCGCGACGTTCCTGCACGCGTTCGCGATCGATCCGCGGCCGTACCTGCGCGACGGCGAGGTCGTGCCCGAGCTGCTGCGCGGATGAGGCGCGCGCTGCTCCTGGCGGTCGCGCTCGGCTGCCGCGCGGCGGCGCCGCCGCCGGCGATGACGGTCCAGCGCACGCCGCTGGCGGTCGCGGGCGCGCTGGTCGCCGCGGTCGAGCAGGCCGGGACGCTGTACCTGTTCGCGCCCGAGCGCGCGACGATCGAGCGCGGCGGCGCGCTGATCGCGCGGATCCCGGCGCCGGACGGCGCGTGGGCCGAGGCCGGGATCATGCCCGCGCTCGACGAGCCCGGCAGCTGGGTCGTGGCGCGGACCGCGAAGGGCAGCCTCTGGCGGATCACCACGACCGGCGAGCTCGAGCCGATCCACGACCTGCTCGGCCTGGCGCCCGAGGTTCGCGCGCTCGGCGCCGCCGGCGGCACGCTCGGCCTGGCGCTCGACGGCGGCGTCGCCGTGCTGCGCGACCCGGCGCACGTCGAGCGGTTCGCCATCGCCGCGGCGCGGGCGGAGGGCGGCGAGGTCTCGGCCGCGCACGACCGGCTCGCGATCCGCCGCGGCCCGGTGATCGACGTCTGGGATCTCGCCGCGCATCGCCACGCCACGCTCACCGTGCCCGGCGCGCTCGCCGCCGGCTTCGCCTCGGCCGATGGCCGCGGCCGCCTGGTCGTCGCCACCGCCGGCGCGCTGTTCCTCGAGGCGCCGGGCGCCGATCCCGCGGGCGCGCTCCACCGGCTCGCCGCGCCCGCCGAGCTCCGCCGGCTGGCGATCGCCGGCGCGCGGATCTGGATCGCGACGGCGGGCGGCGTGTTCGTCGTCGACGGCGATCACCTGACCCGCGCCGGGGTCGAGGCCGCCGCGACCGACCGTGTGCTCGGCCTGGCCAGCGGCGACGTCCTGCTCGGCACGCCGTCGAGCCTGACCCGGCTGGCCCTGGCGCGCCCGGCCGACGACCCGCGCTGGGCGGCCGAGGTCGCGCCGATCTACCAGCGGGTCTGCGCCCGGTGCCATGCCCCGGGCGGCGACGCCGGGCTCGATCTATCGACCGCGGCCGCGTGGCGCCACGAGCGCACCGAGCTGCGCCACCGCGTCGTCGAATCCCGCACGATGCCGCCCGCCGGCACGCCGATGTC
>DASWOO010000134.1:0-2719 GCA_036404335.1 Kofleriaceae bacterium | reverse complement strand
GAACGGTGACGTTTCCATGAAGCTCGGCGGCAAGGCGCCGGGTTCTGGCGACTGCAATACGTCGATCAGCGGCATCGAGGATTCGTCGGACTACAAGGCCTTCAGATCGGCGTGCGACGCCGTGAAGTACCAGAAGGTCGGCTGGGTCGTGACCGGCGTGATGAGCGTGGCCGTCGTCGGCTCGTTCGTCATGGCGTTCATCCGCGACCGCTCGTCGAGCTCGGAATACCAGGCCAGCGGCGTGCACAAGAAGCGGCGCGAGTTCGCGGTCACGCCGATCGTGTCGCCGGACGGCGGCGGCGCGACCCTTCAGATCGATTGGTGACCACGCCTCCCATGATCCGTTTCCTAGGCATCCTGTTTCTGCTCGGCGTGATCGCCGGCCCGGCGTGGGCCGACAAGTCGAAGATCACGGTGCTCGGCCTCGAGGTCACGCCCGGCCCGGGTGGCACGGTCGATCCGGCGACGACCGTGGTCGCCCGCGAGGTCACCAAGGAGCTGCGGGCGCGCGCGCAGTCGGGCAGCAGCCCGTACACGATCGCGCCCAACAGCAACAAGGAGCTGACCGACGAGAAGCTCCTCCTGTCATGCGACAACGAGGGCAAGGAGTGCATGGCGGTGATCGGCGCCGGCCTCGCCTCCGACGTGCTGCTGTTCGGCAAGGTCGAGAAGCGCGGCGACAACTACCGGATCACGCTCAAGCTGCTCGACGTCAAGACCCGGAGCCTCGAGGTCCGCAGCGATGACCTGCCGATCGGCGGCTCGGTCGCGGGCGTGTCGAAGCGGCTGTACGGCAAGCTGATCACCGACGTCGGCGCCAGCGCGCTGACCGTGACGGTGCGCGGCAACGGCGCCGTGGTCGACACCGGCCGCGTGCTGATCGACGACGAGAAGATCGGCGACCTGAGCGCCGGCACGTTCACCGGCGGCGGCCTGACCGAGGGTCGTCACTCGCTGGCGATCGAGGCCGGCGGGTTCCGCCGCCACGAGCAGAACATCACGGTGCGCGCCGGCCGCTCGGTGACGATCGAGGTCACGCTGGACGCGCGCGCCGTCGAGACCGCATCGAGCAAGGGGGCGCTCCGTCCGCGCTGGAAGGCGGCGCTCGGCGCCAGCGTGGGCGTCGCCGTGATCGGCGGCGCGCTCGCGATCGGCGGGCTGGTCGAGCAGGGCAAGTACAGCGACAACTTCGCCACCACGGTGACGACGCGCAAGAGCATCGACCCGAAGTACTGCGGCAACGACGCGCAGGCCCTGATGGAGTGGGGCGCGACCTCCCACCTCGACGACTATCACTCCGCGTGCCACTGGTACAAAGCGCAGATCATCGGCGGCGTGATCGCCGGCGTCGGTGGCGCCGCGGCGATCGTCTCGCTGATCCTGCTGCTGACCGACCGCGACAGCGCGACCACCGAGCACGCCGAGCGGGCCACCGGGCCGAGCATCGCGATCGCGCCGGTGCTGACGACCGAGCAGGCCGGCGCGTCGCTCACCGTGCGCTGGTAGCGCTCAGGCCTCGCGCACGCGGATGCGAATGACGACCGACTTCGACGTCGGGGTTCGCGACTTGTCGGCGAAGCTGTCGAGCGGGACCAGCGGGTTGGCCTCGGGGAAGTACGTCGCCGCGCAGCCGCGCGGGATCTCGTACCGCACGGCGATGAACGCCTCGGCGACCCGTTCGCCGTCGGTCCACTCCGAGACCAGGTCGACGACCTGGCGCTCGACCAGGCCGCGCTCGGCCATGTCGGCCGGGTGCAGGAAGATCACCCGGCGCTCGCCGTGCACGCCGCGGTAGCGATCGTGCAGGCCGTACACCGTGGTGTTGTACTGGTCGTGGCTGCGGATCGTCATCATCCGCAGCCGGCCCGGCGGCAGGCCGAGCTCCGGCGGCATCGACACGACGAACTTGGCGCGGCCGCCGATCGACGCGAACGTGCGGTCGCGGCCGACGTTGGGCAGCTGGAACCCGCTGGGCGCGGCGACCCGCTGGTTGAAGTCGGTGAACCCGGGGACGACCTGCGCGATCAGCTCGCGGATCTGGTGGTAGTCGCCGGCCAGCGCGTCCCACGCGACGACGTCGCCGAGCAGCGCCTTGCCGATGCCGGCGGCGATCGCCGGCTCGCTGCGCAGCTGATCGCTGGCCGGCGCCAGCACGCCTTGCGAGCGGTGCACGATGCTCATCGAGTCCTCGACGGTGACGAACTGCGCGCCGCCGGCCTGGGCGTCGACCTCGCTGCGGCCGAGGCAGGGCAGGATCAGCGCGCGCTTGCCGACGTGCAGGTGGGTGCGGTTGACCTTGGTCGACACGCTGACGCTCAGCGCGCAGCGCTCGAGCGCGCGCTGGGTGCGATCGGTGTCGGGCGCCGCCGCCAGGAAGTTGCCGCCCATCGCGACGAACGCGGTGACGTCGCCGGTCTCCATCGCGTGGATGGTCTCGACCACGTCGAGCCCGTGGTCGCGCGGCGGGGTGAACCGGAACACCTCACCGAGCTTGTCGAGGAACACCGGCTTGGGCAGGTGATCGATGCCCATCGTCCGGTCGCCCTGGACGTTGGAGTGTCCGCGCACCGGACACAGCCCGGCGCCCTGCCGGCCGAGGTTGCCGCGCAGCAGCATGAGGTTGACGATCTCCTGGATCGTCACGACTGAGTGCTTGTGCTGGGTCAGGCCCATCGCCCAGCAGGCGATGACCGCCTTGCTCGCCATGTACAGCTCGGCG
>DASWOO010000133.1:0-3149 GCA_036404335.1 Kofleriaceae bacterium | reverse complement strand
TGATCGACGCGCTCGAGCGGGCGATCCGGCCGCGCCGCCGGCGGATCGTCGCGATGGTCGCCGGCGCCGTCGCGCTCGCCGCGATCGGCACGTGGGGCGTGATGCGCGCCCGCACGGTGCCGGCCTTGCCGGTCAGCTTCGGCCCGGCCGAGACCATCGTCCACACCGAGGACCCGCAGCTCGAGGTCGGCATGCTGCGCGACGGCCGCTACCTCCACGTCGAGCGCGGCGTGGTCACCGTGGTCACCGCGGACGGCGCGCAGACCACCGAGCTGCCGCCGCCGCCCGGCGTCCTGCCGGCCCATGTCCGGACCAGCGTCGAGGGCTGGGCCGAGATCCGCGCCACCCTCAACGGCAAGTGCGCGTGGTGGCAGGTGCCGGTCGACGGCGGCACCTGGAAGCCGCTGCTCGACGACCCGGCGTGCACCAGCGAGGTCGCGCTCAGCCCCGATGGCACCCGGCTCGCGGTCTCGGGCGGCGGCGTGCTCCGGATCGTGACCCTCGCGACCCGGGCCGAGCACGAGCTGATGAAGCTGCCGCCGGGCATCGACAGCACCCAGGTACCGTCGTGGTCGCCCGATGGCGCGCGGGTCGCGATCGATGGCGACGTCCGGGTCCTGGACGCCACGACCGGCAAGTCGCAGTACGACGGCCGCAGCGGCACCTCGGTCGCCTGGCTCGACGCCCACCGCTTGGTCTACGCCGTGCGCGACTGGCTGCACAGCGAGCTGCGGGTCATCGACCTGCGCACCGGCGCCGACCTCGCGGTCACCACCGTCGAGGGCAACGTCAGCGAGCTGGTGGCCCGGCCGGGCGGCGTGCTGGTCCGCCGCAACGAGTTCCACAGCCGGGCGCACCTCGTGTCGACGACCGCCGCCGTCCCGGCCCGGGTCGACGACCTGCCGCAGCTCGACACCGGCTCGACCATCGACTTCCGCACCGCGGTGTGGACCGACCGCGGCGCGGTGATCACCCTGGCGCTGGTCGCCGGCGCGCGCGGCCTGGTCAGCACCGTGCCCGGCCAGCACGGCGTGCCGCTCGTGATCGATCGCCACGCCCGCAACATCACCGCGGGCGACGCCACCGCCAAGCAGATCATCTACTTCGTCAACGACGGCGGCACCGACTGCGAGGGCCGGATCTACGACCTGACCACCGGCAAGGCGCAGCTGTGGCCGACCTCGCGGTGCCAGCAGCGGCCGCACGTGACCTGCGCCCGCTCGCTGCCGCGCTGCGCGGTGATCGACGACATGGGCAGCCGGTGGTTCAACCCGCAGCTCCTGACCTTCGACGGCCAGGCCCCGCGGCTGCGCCCTGACGAGCTCCTGTCGCCCGACGCCCAGCTGTCGGTCCGCGCCCAGGGCTCCACCCTGATGGTCCGCGACTTGGAGACCGACGCGGTGACCTCGCTCGACGTGCCCGCGCCGGGCACGCTCGAGGTCGCGTGGGGCCCCGACGCGCAGACCCTCGTCGTCGTCGCCACCGAGGGCAGCCGCCGGCGGATGCTGGTCCACGCCCGCGATCAGTGGCGGACGATCGTCGACGAGCCGCGCCGCACGCTCAACGGCTACGTGGTCTCGCCGGATGGCCACCAGGTCGCGATGGTCGCGGTGTTCACGACCTCGACCTGGAGCCTGCTACCGATCCTTTAGCTCGGCCGCAGCGCTCAGGTCAGGAAGCCGCGCGCGATCGTCATCAGCTCGGTGTTGGCGGCGACGGACTTGGTGAACGCGTCCTTCTCCTCCGCCGACAGCTCGAACTCGATGACGCGCTCGGCGCCCTTGGCCGTCAGCTTGACCGGCACGCCGACGAACGCGTCCTTGACGCCGAACTCGCCGTGCAGCTCGACCGAGCAGGGCAGCACGCGGCCCTGGTTGCGGACGATCGCCTCGACCATCAGCGCGGTGCCGGCGCCGGGCGCCAGCCACGCCGACGTGCCGATCAGGCCGGTCAGCGTCGCGCCGCCCTTCTTGGTGTTGTCGACGACCTCCTTCAGCTTCTCGGCCGACAGGAACTTCGAGACCGGCACGTTGCCGATCATCGCGGTCGAGGTGATCGGCACCATGTCCTTGTCGGTGTGGGCGCCGAGCACGATGCCCTGGACGTCCTCGACGCTGACGCCGGCGGCCAGCGCCAGGTAGGTCCGGAACCTGGCGCTGTCGAGCACGCCGGCCGAGCCGATCACGCGCTCGCGCGGGAAGCCGGTCACCTGCTTGGCGACGAACACCATCGCGTCGAGCGGGTTCGACACCACGATCAGGATCGCGTCGGGCGCGTGGGTCTTGATGTCCTGGCAGATGCCCTTGACGATCCCGGCGTTGACGTTGATCAGCTCCTCGCGCGACTGGCCCGGCTTGCGCGGCACGCCCGCGGTCATGACCACGACGTCGGCGCCGGCGATCGCGTCCATCTTGTCGGTGGCGATGAAGCTGGTGCTGTTGAAGCCCTGCCACGGTCCACACTGCGTCAGATCGAGCGCGCGCCCCTCGGCGGGGCCGGCCTTGATATCGACGAGCACGAGATCGCCGAGCTCCTTCTGAACGGACCACTGGGCGACGGCCGCACCGACGTTTCCGCCGGCGCCGATGATGGCAATCTTGGGGCGCTTGATCATGGTGCCGGAGGAATACGCCGGCCACGGGGCACGCGCAATGGTTGGATCACTTCGTAACGACGACCGACCACGGGCGATCGCGCCCGACCAGCGGGCCCTTGCCGGCGCGGTCGCTGCGCTCGAGCTTGATCACCTCGCCCTGGTGGAGCTCGACCGTCGCGGCCCCGGGCGTGCGCGGTTTTCCGTCGGCCAGTCGCCACACCAGCGGGAGGCCATCGGCCCGCACGACGACCTGAAACGATCCGGCGGGTCCGGACCATCTGAGCAGATCGACGTCGACGCGCGTGTCGAGGTAGCCACGCAGCTCCTCGGTCAGCGCCAGCGGCGTGGCGTCGGCGTCCATGTTGTTGGGCTCGGCCTCGCCGGCGAGCGCCTCCTCGGTCACGGTCAGCGTGTACGGATCGCTGACGTTCTCGATCGGCAGCTGGTCCTTGCCGAGGGTCTCGCCGACCGTGATCACCACCGGGCCGTCGACCGCGCGGCGATGCAGGACCTCGCCGCTGCCAACCCCGGCCTCGTTGACGGTCGCGCCGTG
>DASWOO010000132.1:0-2295 GCA_036404335.1 Kofleriaceae bacterium | reverse complement strand
TCGCGGATCGCGTCGACCACGAGGTCGTGCTCGCGGCGATCCTTGGGGCTGGCGAGCAGCGCGGCGCTGGCGTCGGCGACCCGGCGGTCGCGCGCGGCGTCGTCGCCGATGCCGATGCTGCGCGTCCCGGCGAGCGCGTCGCACGACACCAGCTGGCCATCGCGGCGCACCAGCTGCTCGGGGGTGGCCGCGACCAGCGCGCCGGCGTCGGGCGGCTGGATCAGCACGCGCACGCACTCGGCGTGGCGCTGATCGAGCGTGGCGAGCAGGTCGGGCGCGCGGACCGCGCCGGCCAGCTGGAGCGTCGCCGTGCGCGCCGCGACGATCTTCGAGCACGCGCCGGCCGCGATCGCGTCGGTGATGTCGACGACCTGGGTCCGCCACTCGTCGGCGCCCGCGCGCTGCAGCTCGACCAGCGCCGGCTGCGGCCGCGGCGCGCGCGGGGCCGGCACCGCGAGCAGCTGGGCGAGCTCGTCGCGCCAGCGCCCGGCGCCGGCGGTGCGCGCGTCGACCGCGAGCACCAGGTGCGCGTCGCTCCCGTGCCGGACGTAGGTCCAGCGCGGCAGCATGAACCACGCGTCGCCGAACCCGGCCCACGGCGCGCGATCGGCCGCGCCCGGGGCAAACGCGGCGCCGCCGATCAGCCGCGGCCGGGCGAGGCCCAACGCCGACACCGGCATCGCGACCCCGTCGATCACCGCGCCGGCGACCTGCAGCCGGCGCGCCGCGTCGACGATCTGCGCCCAGCGATCCGCGCCGGTCCCGCGCAGCTCGCGCGCCGCGCCCAGGCCGACGATCGTCAGCTCGCCCGCGGTCCACGCCGCGCGCGGCTCGTCGGCGCGCAGCACCGGCACCTCGAGCACGGCGGCCGCGGTCGTCACCGGCGCGGTCACCGCGATGAACGTCAGGCCCTGCGCGCCGGCCGCGATCGCCAGGCCCGCATCGAGCGCGGTGCCCTCATGCAGCACGTCCGCGTGCGCGCGCAGGTGGCCGTGCGGCGATGCGGCGGCCGTCATGGCACGGCCTTCCCGCTCGGGGTCGCGACGTACAGCGTGCAGGCGCCGAACGTCAGCGGCACGACCTCGAGCATGCGGAGCCCGGCGCGCTCCATGATCGCGGCGAACTCCTCCGCCGGCGGGAACGCGGCGATCGACTTCTGCAGGTAGCGATACTCGCGCGCGCCGCTCAGCAGCGCGCCGAGCCGGGGCACGACGTGCCGGGTGTGGAACCGGGCCGCGCCGGCGAGCAGGCCGTGGCGCGGCTCGCCCAGCTCGAGGATCGCGATCCGGCCGCCGGCCTTGACCACGCGCGCCATCTCGCGCAGCGCCTTGGGCCGGTCGGGCACGTTGCGGATGCCGAACGCGATCGTGATCGCGTCCATCTCGTCGTCGGCGTAGGGCAGGGCCTGGGCGTCGCCCTGGACCATGGTCACGCGGTCGCGCAGCCGGCGCTTGGCCAGCTTGCGCTCGCCGACCGCGAGCATCTCGCGCGATGGATCGAGGCCGATCACCGTCGCGTCGGGGTGGCGCCGCGCGATGTCGATCGCGAGGTCGCCGGTGCCGGTCGCCAGGTCGAGCACGCGCGGGCTCGCGCCCAGCGCCAGCGCGCGCACGGTGCGCTTGCGCCAGCCCTTGTCGAGGCCGAACGACAGCACGCGGTTCATCGCGTCGTAGCGCGCGGCGATCCGGTCGAACATCTCGCCGCTGCCGAGCGTCGGCGCGACCAGGGCGCGGGGTTGGTCGCTCACGACGTCCGCTCCAGCGAGGCGAGGGCCACGGTCGCCAGCGCGTCGCGCGGTGGTCCGGCGGGCAGCTCCTCGAGCACGGCCAGCGCGCGCTCGACGTGCTCCTCGGCCAGGGTCCGGGTCGCGGCCAGCGCCCCGGTCTCGCGCACCTGGGCGGCGATCTCGGCCAGCGCCTCCCGGCGCGGCTCGGTCTCGGCGAGCAGCGCGGTCAGCCGCGGCTGCAGCGACGGCTCGCGCTCGAGCGCGACGACCAGCGGGTAGGTGATCTTGCCCTCGCGCAGGTCGGCGAGCGGGTCCTTGCCGGTCACCGTGCCGTCGGCGAAGTCGAGCTCGTCGTCGACCGCCTGGAACGCGACGCCCAGGTGCAGGCCGTAGCGCTCGAGCGCGGCCTCGGCCGCCGGCGTCATCCGGGCGACCCGCGCGCCGGCGATCATCGCCCAGCGGAACAGCGCCGCGGTCTTGCCCTCGACGATCGCGAAGTAGTCCTCGCGCGCGCCGGTCACGCTGCCGCGGCGCTCGAGCTGGATCGACTCGGCGACGATCATCTCGTC
>DASWOO010000131.1:0-8884 GCA_036404335.1 Kofleriaceae bacterium | reverse complement strand
GCCGGAGCTGGCGCCGACGGTGAAGAAGTAGCGGACCGACGCACCGTTGCTCAGGCCGCCGACCGTGTACGAGTTATCGGTGCCGCTCACCGCCATGCGGACGTTGAGCTGGGCGCCGCCGTTGACCTGGTAATGCAGGTCGGCCCAGGTGGCGCCGTGGACGTAGAACTGCACGCTGCTGGCCGACGCGACGGTATAGCCGTAGTCGGCGGCCTCGGCGCGCGACGCGAACAGCGCGAGCACCAGCGCGATGATGTAGCCGGCGCCGCGCGCGGCGGTGCGGCTGCGAGATCCCATGTTCATGCGTAGCTCCTTCGTTTCGTCATGTGAATTCGAACGGGGCTATTAGCGCGCGGCAATCGCGGATTGATAGTCAATCTGGCGCAACACTCACTATCAATCTTGCTCTGTCGATGTAGGGTGTAAGGCGGATGGCGCGAGTTGCGATCGCAGATCGCACGCCTACATCGGCGGTGTCGGCGTGGCGCTCACCCTGGGTGGCGCGGCGCGGGCCGACCGGAGGGTCGAGACCGCGGGCCCGTGAGGACCCGGTCATCGAAGAGTTGGTGGCGGAAGGCAGATTTGAACTGCCGACCAAGGGCTTATGAGACCCCTGCTCTACCCCTGAGCTACCCCGCCAAGGCTCGCGAACCTAAAGGCTGGGCGGGGATAGTGCAAGGCCCGGCGCGAATTTTTGTAGCGCGGGAAATTCGCTCCCGGGCCGACGCCGGGTGCAGCCAGGTGCCGCGGGGGGCGGCGGTTGACTTTGCCTCGGTGGGCTGCGTACTTGGTAACAGAACGTGAGGGAACCTTGGTAGGCGCCGTCGTCGGCAGCTATCAGCTTGTCCGCAAGCTGGGCGAGGGTGGCATGGGCGTGGTCTATCTCGGCCAGCACCAGCTGCTCGGCCGGCGCGCGGCGATCAAGGTGCTGCTGCCGCAGCTCAGCGCGCGGCCCGACATCGTCAGCCGGTTCTTCAACGAGGCCCGCGCGGTGACGTCGATCAGCGACCCGGGCATCGTCCAGGTGTTCGACTTCGGCTACCACACCGACGGCAGCGCGTTCATCGTCATGGAGTACCTCGAGGGCGAGCCCCTCGATCAGCGGCTGGCCAAGCTGCGCCGGTTCTCGGTGCCGGACGCGCTGCGGCTATGCCGGCAGATCGCGACGTCGCTCGGCGCGGCGCACGCGCAGCACATCATCCATCGCGACCTGAAGCCGGAGAACATCTTCCTGGTGCGCGACGCCGAGGTCGCGTCGGGCGAGCGGTCCAAGATCCTGGACTTCGGGATCGCCAAGCTGTCCGACGAGGATCCGGGCCGGCAGAACAAGACCCACGTCGGCGCGCTGATGGGCACGCCGGTGTACATGTCGCCCGAGCAGTGCCGCGGCCTGCCGGACATCGACCACCGCGCCGACGTCTACTCGCTGGCCTGCGTGCTGTTCCACCTGCTGACCGGGCGGCCGCCGTTCGAGGGTGTCGGCATGGGCGACATCATCTCGGCGCATATCCGCGAGCCGGCGCCGCTGGTGTCCTCCGTGGCGCCGGGGATCCCGGCGAGCGTCGACGCGCTGGTGCTGCGCGGCATGGCCAAGGCGGCGGCCGACCGGTTCGCGTCGATGGGCGACTTCGCGGCGGCGATCGGCCAGGTGCTGCACCAGCTGCCGGCGGACGGCGTGCCGGGCGCGATGCACGGCGGCGATAGCTCGGCCGCGGTCTCGGCATACTACTCGCAGCCGGTGCACGCGGCGCCGGGGCATCCGACGGGGCATCCGGGGACGGGGCATCCGGGGCCGGTGCCGCCGATCGGCTCGGGGCCGATCTCGATGCGCACGCCAGCGCCGGGGCTGACGCCGCCGCCGGGGCTGACGCCGCCGCCGGGGCTGACGCCACCGCCGGGGCTGACGCCGCCGCCGGGCATGCCGGGGACGATGCCGCCGTACGTGGGCAACGTGCCGACGACGCTCGGGGGCGGGGCGGGGCAGATGGCGCACTCGCCGTCGTGGGCGCCGCCAACGCCGCCGCCGGCCAAGCCGTCGCGGGCGGGGCGGTGGATCGGCGGTGGCCTGGTGCTGGCGGCGGTGGTGACCGGCCTCGCGGTCGTCGGCAGCCGGGGGACCGCGAAGGACGGGCGCGATGGGCAGCACGTGGCGATGAAGGACATCCCGGGGATCAGCGCGACGCCTGACGGCTCGGCGACGCCGCCCGTGGCGGAGTCCAAGACGGCAGAATCCAAGACGGCGGAGTCCAAGACGGCGGAGTCCAAGACGGCGGATGTCGCGGCGGTGGATTCCAGGCCGGTGGACGGAAAGTCCGCAGCGGTGGATCCCAAGCTGGTGGACGGGAAGTCCGCAGCGGTGGATTCCAAGCCGGTGGACGGAAAGTCTGCGGCGGTGGATTCCAAGCTGGTGGACGGGAAGTCCGCGGCGGTGGATTCCGGGCTGGTGGACGGCAAGGCAGCGGTGGCGGACGCCAGGCCGGTCGAATCCAAGCCGGTGGACGGCAAGGCTGCGGTGGCAGTGTCCAAGCCGGTGGACAGCAAGGCTGCCGTGGCAGTGTCCAAGCCGGTGGACAGCAAGGTTGCGGCGGTAGACGCCAGGCCGGCGGTCGCCGTGCCCGCCGCGAAGAAGCCGCCGGCCGGCAAGAAGTGCAGCCGCGGCGAGTTCGCCGCCGTGTTCGATGCGCCGGCACCGCCGAGCGCGTCGGTGCACGCGGCGCTGCGCAGCCTCAAGCTGTGCCACGAATCCAAGGCCATCACCGATCCCGACTTCGACCGCTACCAGGCCGCCCTGGTCTCCAAGCTGTAAATCCCATGCGCGCTCTCCTCGCGTTCGCGATCCTCGCGGCCGGCTGTGCCGGTGCGCATCACAACCTCGACCCCAGGCCGTACCCCGGCAAGCTGCCGCCCGGCAGCCAGCTCGACATGGCCGGCAGCTTCACGCTGTCGCCGGCCGGCGACCTGAGCCTGGCGCTGGCCTCGCCGTGCGTCGTCGGCAAGCCCGCGGAGGCCGGCGTGCCCAACAGCCAGCTCGACGACAGGCCGTGCACGCGCGCGCAGCTCGACGGCATTCCGGTCGTCGCGCGCACGCCGTGGCACCAGGACCTCCGCGGCGCCTGGCTCGACCCGCAGCACCTCAGCTTCCACGTCGACTGGCTCGCCACCGGCATCGACCCGCTCGGCGACGACACCGCCGCGGTGCTCGCCGGCCCGTGGGCGCTGCCCGGCACGACGTGGACGCCGAGCCAGGCCGAGGCGGCCCAGCTGCTCGATCTGCTCGGCGCTGCGACCGCCACCGAGGCGACCCTGGTCAAGGGCGGCGCGCCGCCCAAGCTCGACGCGGCGTTCGAGATCGCCGAGGGCCCGCTGCGGCTCGGCGAGCCGGCGACCCTGGTCGTCAAGATCGCCAACCACGGCGCCGGTATCGCGTACCGCGTGATCGCGACCACGCGGTCGAGCATCGCCGCGCTGCACGGCCAGAAGCTCGAGTTCGGCATGATCAAGCCGGGCGCCGAGAAGTCCCGCACGCTGAGCGTGACCGTGCCGCGCGGCGAGACCGCGCCCGACACCATGCTCGTGCTGGTGCTCGCCGAGGGCAACGTCAACGCGCCCGGCAACCTCAACCGCCGGATCGCGATCGGCGCCGCGCTCGCGCCGCCCCCGCCGGCCGAGCCGCCGCCTCCGCTCGCCGTGCACTGCGCGGTCGCCGGCCACAAGTCCGAGGACCGCGAGCGCGCCGAGGTCGAGGCCGGCGGCAGCATCACGCTCAAGTGCACGGCCGACAACGGCGGCAAGAAGCCGATCCGCGTCGAGCTCGAGGCCCAGGGCGGATCGGGTCCGCCGGTCAAGGCGCGGCCGTTCACCGTCGCCGCCGGCGGCAGCGGCGCCGCCGAGGTCGCGATCGCGATCCCGCGCGACCTGGCGATCGACTCCAACCTCGACGTCGCGATCACCGCGCGCAGCAAGCGCGACAAGCTCGAGGCCAAGGCCTCCGCGGCGCTGGTGATCCGCAAGCGCAAGCTGTGCGTGCCAGGCCAGCTGACCCGCGCGCAGTACCAGGCGAAGCTGACCGAGCTGCGCGCCGCGGTCGCCGCCGGCGACATGACGCAGGTCCAGCTCGATCGCTACGATGCCGAGCTGACCGCCTGCCTCAAGTAGCCAGACCCAACGAAATCAGGAACATCGCTAGCCGGAGGCGGCCGGCTGAGGTATTGTGCGACCCAAGATCGGGGATCGTCTAATGGTAGGACAGCAGCCTTTGGAGCTGCTCATCAAGGTTCGAATCCTTGTCCCCGAACCATCGATAGCTTCTCGGTGATCGCATGCCTGAAATGAAACTCGACAAGAGCACATCCCTGTTCTTCGCCACGAAGATCGACAGCAAGCTCCGTGAGGGGTTGGCGCTGTCGAAGCAGGGCGACAAGAAGTACTTCGATGGCAGCTCGGAAGAGTTCCTTCGGGTCATGGAGATCGGTGACGAGAAGGACAAGGAGCGCTGGATCGGCAAGATCATCAAGCCGGGCCCGGCGGTGACCGAGGTCGACGATATCCAGCGCAACCTGCTGTCGATCCTGCGGCGCGTGGCGCCCAACGCGCGGATCCCGGCCTCGGCGGTCAAGATCTTCGTGCTGCAGGGCGCGATCGCGTTGCCCGCGGTGATCGACGACGAGGCCGACGAGCCCGAGGCCGTCGTCGGCGGCGGCGCGTACATCACGTACTGAACGTCCTCGACGCCCGCTTGCGCGATGATCAGGCGAGCGCGAGCAGCGGGTCGCCAGCGTTGACGTCGTCGCCGTCGTTGACCAGCACGCGCGCGACCGTCGCCGACTCGGGGAGCCCGGGGCCGCCGTAGGTCACGCGGTGAAATGTCTTCATGACCTCGAGCAGGCAGATCGTCGCGCCCGGCCCGAGCATGGCGCCGGCGGTGACGAACGCCGGCTTGTCGGGCGCCGACCGGCTGTAGAACCGGCCGCTGGTCGGCGCGCGGAACACCAGGCCGCTGACCCCGGCCGTCGCCTGGGCGGCCGCGGGCGCGACGACGCCGCCGCGCTGCAGCGCAGGATCGATCGCGACCAGCGTGTCGCCGTAGCCGACCGCACGCGAGGCCGGGCCGCGCACGACGAGGCCCGCGGCGCCGGCCGGCGCGAGCACGGCGCTCACCCGGCCGAGTACCGCGAGCTCGCCGAGCACGCCGCCGGGGCTGATCAGATCGCCGTCGCCGACCGCCGGGGTGAACACGCCCGGGCCCGGCGCGCGCAGCGCGATGATGCCGCCGTCGGCCGCGGCCGCGAGCGCCTCGAGCTCCGGGGCGTGCAGCCGCCCTGGCCGGCGGATCATCGGCCACCTCCGACCAGCACGCGCAGGTCGTGCATCGACCAGATCCGCGGGTTCTTGATCCGGCGGTGGCCGGTGCTCTGGTACGCCATCTCGACCAGCGCCGCGAGGTAGTCGCGCAGCTCGCCGAGCTCGATGATCTCGTCGGTGTCCATCTGCCTGGCGGCGACGAACGGGTCCATGTCGCCCTCGATCCGCGCCTCGGTCTCGCGCATGCCCGCCTCGATCTTGGCGCGCTCGGCCGGATCGCTCGTCATGATCTGGAAGTCGTCGTCGAGCTTGGTGTTGAACGCGGCGATCGCCAGGGTCCGGCCCTCCATGACGCTGAGCCGCGACAGCGTGGTCGATAGCTGGACGACCGGGTCGTAGGGCAGGCCGCTCATCGCGTAGTAGCCCGCGCCCGACGCCTTGCGCAGCAGCACGGTGAACATCGGCGTGGTGTTGGTCGAGTTGGTGTAGATCAGCGAGCTGCCGTAGGCGAGCAGGCCGTGGGCCTCGGCCTCGCGGCCGATGTCGAAGCCGCTGATGTCCTGCAGCCAGATCAGCGGCAGGCCGTCGTCGTTGCAGGCGCGCGAGAACGCGCTGATCTTGGCGATGCCGGCGCGATACAGGATGCCGCCGGACCGGCGCCGCGCCGCGTCCTCGGGATCGCCGACCAGGCCCTGGCGGTTGATCACGAAGCCGGCGTACAGGCCGTTGACCCGGCCGACGCCGCAGATCATCTCCTCGCCGACCTCGGGCATGACCTCCCAGAACAGCGACTGATCGACCAGCCGGGCCAGCACCTGGTTGGCGTCGTAGGCCTCGCGGTGATCGACGGGCAGGAGGCCGGCGAGCTCGCCGGGCGCGAACCGCGGCTCCATCCCGGCGAGCTCGCCGCGGTAGAACGCCGCGCCGCTGCTCGGCAGCCGGGTCAGATCGCGGCGGATGCACGCCAGCAAGGTCTCGTCGTCCGGAACCCGGACATCGGCGCAGCCCGACGCGTGGACGTGGACCTCGGGGCCGCCGATGTCGAGCGAGGTGATCTTCTGGCTCTTGGCGCCTTTGATCAGCGCCGCGCCGGCGATCACCATGTAGGCCTGCTCGGTCATGTACACGCGGTCGGAGATGATCGGCATGTAGCCGCCGCCCGCGATGCAGTCGCCGAACACCCCGGCGATCTGCGGCACGCCGCCGGCCGACAGCAGGCTGTTCATCTTGAAGATGTGGCCGGCGCCGGTCGCGCCCGGGAAGCTCTTGCTCTGCTCGGGCAGGAACAGGCCGCTGCAGTCGACGAGGTAGATCGTCGGCAGCCGCAGCCGCAGCGCCATCGTCTGCGCGCGCTGGATCTTCTCGGGCGTGCGCGGCCACCACGCGCCCGACGCCACGGTGTTGTCGTTGGCGATCACCATGCACCACCGGCCCTCGACCTGGGCGAACGCGGTGACCACGCCGGCGCCGGGCGACTTCTGGTCGCCGGGGAACACCTCGCCGTAGTTGACGAACGTGCCCACCTCGTAGGTCCGGGTGCCGGGATCGACGAGCCGCGCCAGGCGCTCGCGCGCGGTCAGCTTGGCCTTCTTGTGCACGCGCTCGACGTACGCCGGGCCCCAGCCCGCCTCGACCTCGCGCCGGCGATCGCGCAGGCGTTGCTCGAGCGCGCCGAGCGCCGCGCGCTGCTCGGCAGCGGTGCGGTCGTCGACGAGCTTGCTGAGCGGGTCACCGATCGGAACCAGCGGAACCAACGACATCGTCGGCAACGCTAGCAGAACGCGCGCCGGGTTGCGCGGCGCCGGAACGACGCCATGCTGACGGAGCGCGATGCACGAAGGCGAGGGCCCGTTTCGCAAGCTGGCGGTGACCCGGTGGTCCCGACCGCGCGGTAGGTTCGAGCGTCCGGCGGCGGCGATCGGCCTGCTCGGTGTGCTGCTGGTCGCCGCGATCGTGCCGTTCTACGGCGTCGGCTTGGCCTGCGCGCTCGTCCCGGCCCTGGCGCTCGCGTCGTCGATCCCGGCCGGGATGCGCTATCGCCGCGCGCGCGCCCGGCTCGCGCAGCTGCCGTTCCCGCTGCGCCACGTCCAGCCAAACCCGGGAGACCCGTTCTCGCTCAACCGCGTCGGCATCGAGGCCGTCGAGATCACCGTGGTCCACGAGCTCGACCGCGTGGTGTGCGACGCGATCGCCGGCGACGCCGAGCGCCGCGTGCCCGGGCTCTCGGCGACGGTGCTCGCCGAGCTCGGCGTGATCCGGCTCGGCCGCTGGGCGTGGGGCGGCGAGGATCTCGGCGCGCTCGCCGAGCTGCTCGACACCTGGGGCCGCGAGCTGCACGATCGCGCCACGATCCGCGCCGTCGAGATCCGCTGGCGCGCCGGCGCGCCGGTATAGTGCGCGGCATGCGTTGGATGATGTACATGGCGCTCGCCGCGTGCGGCGGGTCGCAGACGACGGCTCGCCCCGGGCCGATGGCGACCAGCAGCGATCACGCGCGGCCCCAGGTCGCGCCCGAGCTCGCGGTGCCCGACGCGGCCAAGCTGGTGCTCGTCGCCAACGCCCGCGGCGTGCAGATCTACGAGTGCGCCCCCGACGGCTGGAAGCTGCACGCGCCGCGCGCCGACCTGCTCGACGACGCCGGCGTCGCGATCGGCCAGCACTACGGCGGCGTCGATCGCGGCAAGCCCGCCGGCCCGTGGTGGGAGGCCAAGGACGGCAGCTCCGTCCACGGCGCCAACCCCGCCAGCGTCGCCAACCCCGGCTCGATCCCGCTGCTCCGCCTCGACGGCAGCGGCGCGACCTTCACCGGCGACGGCGGCCTCCTGTCCTCGGTCGCCTTTATCCAGCGCCTCGCCACCACCGGCGGCGTCGCCCCGGCGGGCGCCTGCGCCGCCGGCCAGACCTCCGAGGTGCCGTACACCGCGACGTACTACTTCTACACGAAGGGCTGATCAGCGGGCGCGCTCGTTGGCGCCGACGACCGGGGCCTGATCCGCCTGCCGGGCGGCGTCGAGCGCGGCGCTCACGGCCTCGCTGTTGCCGTACGCGCTGAACACCTGCCCGGTCCTGGCGAGCTCGTGCGCGACGAACGTGTGGAACGTGGGCAAGGTCAACGCCGCGATCTCGGCGACCAGCCGGTCGTGGCGATCATCGGCGACGTCGAACCGCGCGGTCTCGACCAGCCGGTTCAGCGCCTGCAGGGAGCTGCCGGAGGTCGCGAGCATGCCTTCGAGCACCTTCTGCCGCGCGATCACAAAGGCGACGCGGTACGTCTCCGGCGCGCTGCGAAGCTGATCGAGCAGCCGGACGAGCTCGGTGCCGGCCTCCGCCGCCCGCGCGCGATCGACCACGGCCGTCAGCGACCAGACCCCGCCGGCCCGGCGCGGCATGTAGCTCGCTTCGGTGACGTAGGACAGCGCCGTGCGCGCGCGCAGATCGAACAGCTTCTCGGACAGGACCTCCTCGAGGACCAGCCGCTTGGCGTGGTCGGCATCGATGCCTCGCCCGCCGACGAACGAGACCTGGAGGTTGACGCTCGTGCTCGGCTCGTCAGACTTGCCGGCGATCCAGGCCTGGGTCGGGT
>DASWOO010000130.1:0-3805 GCA_036404335.1 Kofleriaceae bacterium | reverse complement strand
ATCGATCAGCGACGGCGCGACCCCGTGCATCGGCAACCCGCCGTCCGCGGGCACCGCGAACAGGTAGCTCGACGAGCCGGCAAAGAACTCGCGCCGCTCGCCGTACACGCCGGGGTGCTGCGCCAGATCGCGCTCGAGCTGATCGGTGCTCGCCACCCAGCCGCGCAGCCGCTGGCCGGCGTCCCACGCCGCGCGGACGTGCTCCCGATCGTCGAGGCCGAACCAGCGCGGACCGGTGATCGGCGGCGCGTCGTCGTCGATCGCGATCACCTCGAGGTAGACCTCGTCACCCAGCTTGAGCAGGTGGTTGTGCGTGCTCATGTGGGTGTGCTTGCGGCCGAACGGAACGTCGATCCCGAGGCAGTCGCGGACGTGGGCCACACCCTCGGCGAGCGAGGGCGCGATGACGGACAGGTGATCGAGTCGGGGCATGGGGGCTTAGCCTTTGACCAGCATCGGGTCAGTCGACTGGACGATGGCGGTCGAGAAGCGATTGTAGCCAAACATGCGTACGAGGATCCGGCGGTTGTCCTGAATGATGTCCCGGCAGTGCAGCGCCTTGGTGTTGTTGATCAAGATCGCCTTGGTCGAGTCCAGGGTCACCTGGAGCCGCTCGGCGCCGGCGATGCCCGCCTTCAGGGCGTCGATCGCCTGCCGGCAGCTGTCGGGCGCGTCGTCGCACGCGAAGAACCGATAGGCGCTGAACCGGAACGCGTAGTCGCCGTGCTCGTTGTAGTCGACGATGGACACGTCGCGGCCGTCCTCGTCGCCAGGCACGTACGAGTTGGGCCGGGTGAACCGATAGTGCTTCCGGGTCAGCGCATGGACCGCGGGCGGGCCCAGGTCGCGCAGCACGGGCTCGATCGGGATGATCTGCGTCGGCTCTTGCCGCGGGTTCCACCGCGCGGTCAGGATCAGGGTGGACGGCGCGGGCGAGTGCCGCGCGGTCGCGGTGAACGAGCAATAGTACGGCGGCTCGGTGTGCGCGCCGAGCGCCAGGCCGGAGTGAGACGACAGCTCGACCTGGTCGGGCGACGGCTCTTCCTGGATCCGGTGATGTCCGCCGCCCTTGAAGTTGCCGACGATCCGGACCATCTCGTTGTAATCGAGATCGAAGGCGAACGCGCGATTGCGGACCAGGCCGAGCAGGATCTGGCTGCGCGACGCGAGCGCCAAGCAATATAGATCACACTTCAGCGCTTCGAGCCCCGGCCGCTCGCCGGGTACGCCGTCGTCGAGCTCGGCCAGGCCCTCCACGACCAGCAGGGTGGTGCGATTTGCGGCATAGCGATCGACGATCGCCCGCTGATCGTCGTCGAGGAGCGCGCGCAGCGACCGCGCGCAGGCCTCGGCGCGGGGCCCGACGCCCGCGGCCTGCGGCCCGCCGAGCCGCGCGAGCTGCAGGGCCTGATCATGCAGATATTCGGCCTGCGAAGGCCGTAGTTTCAACATTCTGCGCTTCCCTACCCGTGTGCGAGTGAGGGCGCGTGGATACGTGCTCCAGGTCGGCGAGTCCAGCGCCGGCAGTGGCGCATAACAATGCACTGCCTATGTCACAATCGGTAGACCGGTCAGGCGCGCGCGAGCAGCGCTTCGAGCTCGGCGAGCGGCAGCGGCTTGACCAGGTGCGCGTCGAACCCGGCCTCGGCGCTGCGCTGTCGGTCGGACGCCTGGCCGTAGCCGGTCAGCGCCACCAGCTGCAGCGCGTGGAGCGCCGGCAGCTGCCGGAGCCGGCGCGCCAGCTCGTAGCCATCCATGACCGGCAGGCCGATGTCGAGCAGCGCGAGGTCGGGCGTGAAGTCCTCGACGGCGCGCAGCGCCTCGGCGCCGTCGTTGGCGACGCGCACCGTGTGGCCGCGCAGCTCGAGGGTCATCGAGAGCAGCTCGGCCGCGTCGACGTTGTCGTCGACGATCAGCACGCGCTTGCCGGCGACCGCCGGCCGGGCCACGGGCGGCGGCGCCGCGGGCACGGCGGCGTCGGGCGCGGCCGGTAGCCGCAGCGTGAACCGGCTGCCGTGGCCCCGCCCCGCGCTCTGCGCGACGACGCTGCCGCCGTGCAGCGCGACCAGCGAGTGCACGATGGCCAGGCCCAGGCCCAGCCCGCCGCGGGCGCGCTCGATCGTCTGCGGCGCCTGGGCGAACAGCTCGAACACGCGCGGCAGCATCTCGGCGCCGATGCCTACGCCGTCGTCGCTGACCGACAGCCAGATCTCGTCGCCGTCGCGTCCGGCCTCGAGGCGGACGTGCCCGCCCGGCTCGGTGTACTTGGCGGCGTTGGTCAGGAGGTTCGAGATCACCTGCGACATCCGCACCGGATCGGCGTCGAGCATCAGCCCGTGCGGCGCGACCACCACGGTCAGCTCGTGGCGCCGCTGGTCGAGCAGCGGGCTGACCATCTCCACGGCGCTGGCGACCAGCGAGGCCAGGCTGACCCGGGCACGGGAGATCTCGACCTTGCCGCGCGTGATGCGCGAGACATCGAGCAGGTCGTCCACCAGCCGCGTCAGGTGATCGACCTGGCGCTGGATCACCGTGCGCTCGCTCGCGAACGCGTCCTCGGCGCGCAGCTTCATCAGCTCGAGCGCCGTCGTGATCGGCGCCAGCGGGTTGCGCATCTCGTGGCCCAGCATCGCGAGGAACTCGTCCTTACTGCGATTGGCGTCCTCGGCCTGCTGCCGCAGCTTCTGCTCGCGGGCCTCGCTGTCGAGCAGCCGGCGGTGCGCGAGCACGCGCTCGGTCACGTCGATCGCGTGGTCATAGACCCCGAGCGGCCGGCCATCCGCGCCGTTGATCCGCGCGTAGGTGAAGTCGTAGAACCGCTCCTCGAGCTGGCCGTCGGGGCCGGCGATCAGCGTCGACGCCTCGCGGCCGACGAACGGCTCGCCGGTCGTGAGCACCTGCTCGAGCAGCGCCGCGAACGGCTGGCCGGTCAGCTCGGGGACCGCGTCGAGCAGCGGCCGGCCGAGCAGCTGGCGCCCGGCGAAGATCGCCTGGTACTGCGGGTTGACCTTCTCGAAGATCAGCGCGGGTCCCTGCCACAGCCCCATCGCCGCCGGCGAGATCTCGAAGATCTGGGCGAGCTTGTCGCGCTCGTCGGCGAGCTGGCGCTGGCTGTAAAGCAGCTCCTCGGCCAGGGCCTCGGCGCGGCGCCGGGCCATCACCTGCTCGGTGACATCGACGACCGTCGCGATCACGCCGTCGATCGCGCCGGTGAGGTCGCGCCGCGCCGAGTACTGGAAGTTCAGCACGGCGAACTCGCCCGGCCGGTGGTGCTCGAGCGTGAACGCGACCTCCCTACCGCGGTAGGTCTCGCCGGTGGCGAACACGCCCTCGAGCAGCGCGTCGAGCCCCTGATGCGCGATCTCGGGCAGCGCCTCGAGCAGCAGCTTGCCGACGACCTCGCGCCCGCCGACGAGCGCGCGGTAGGCCGGGTTCGCGTACGTGAAGGTGAGCCCGGGCCGCTCCAACATGCAGATCGCGATCGGCGCCTGCGACAGCAGCGAGCCCAGGCGCTCGAGCAGCGCGACCCCGGCCCGCGGCTCCGCGACGAGGCCCCGCACGCGCGCCGCGAGCTCGCGCGCGTCGTACGGTGCGCGCAGCACGTCGCTGGCGCCGGCCTCGAACGCCGCCCCGACCTGGTCGTCCGCCGTCACGACGAGCACCGGCAGCCCGGCGTCGTGGCGCCGGAGCGCGGCGCACGCCTCGGCGTCATCGAGGACGATCAGCGCCGGCGCGGGCTCGCGCGCCAGCCGGTCCTGCGCCGCGCGGCCGCCGGCCAGGACGAGCGCGTCGTGGTGCGCGCGCA
>DASWOO010000129.1:0-2562 GCA_036404335.1 Kofleriaceae bacterium | reverse complement strand
TATTGGCTTCGAACGCGCCGACTAGCTCGCCGATCACGGCCAGCTCCGCGCGAATCTGCTCGCCGATCTCGGTGTCGCCGACCGTGCGCGGACGCGCATGGACCACGACGTCGGACACGGTCGGCACGATATCGGCGTGCTGGTTGACCGCGGCCGCCGCGCTCTCGAAGTGGTGGTGCTGCGCCAGGTAGATCCGCTCGGGATCGAGCACCAGCGAGAATCCCTTGTCGCCGTAGGCCGCGGCGAACGCGCCGTCGATCGTGATCGCGCGCCCGGACTTCTTGATCGGGGTCTCGCCCGCCTCGAGCTTGACCGGGACGTGACCGTTGATGATGAAGCCCGCCGTGGGGTCGACGCCGAACTCCGCGAGGATCCGGGCGCAGAACGCCGGGTCGCCGAGCAGCTTGAAGTACGGGTTCTTGGCCTCGTGGTGGGTCTGCTCGTCCTCGACCAGGTAGGTCTCGAACGTCGCCATCCGGTCCTTGCCGAAGCACGGCGAGCTCGGCCCGGTCCACAGATAGAAGATGAGGTCCTTGTCCTGGTCGTCGGCGCCGGACGCGCCGCCGCGGAACGCGCGCTGGACCACGGCCTCGAACGCGTCGAACAGCGCCTTGCCCTTGCGCGGCTCGCCGTCGATCGTGAACGCCAGCGGCTCGCCCGCGTCGTCGACCGGCACGCAGCCGTGGAAGATCGCGCACAGGTCGCGGCGCAGCGACATCGTGCCGTACGCGGCGACGAACGACATCTGCTGCCACAGCGGCCGGCTGGCCACGAACGCCTGGCTCAGCTCGTCGAGACAGCGCTGCTCCGCCGGCGACAGCCGCAGCGGCTCGGCCCAGTCGACGGTCGGGAACCGCGCGTCGCGCAGCGGGTAGCGCACGCCGTCGAGCTCGACGGTGCCGGTGCCCGCGGCCGGGTCGATGACGAGCTTGCGCAGCAGCGCGCGGTGCGCCAGGCCCCACTCCGGCCGGCGCTCGAACATCTGGCCCTCGAGCTTGAACTGCAGGATCGCGATCGCCTTTTGCATCCGCGCGAGCTGCTGGGCATCGGCGCCGAGCTCGCCCTTGAGCTCGAAGCACGCCGCGGGATCGTCGGCGTAGGCCTCGCGCGCCAGCCGCCGGACCGGCTCGAGCGAGATCCCGTAGCCGTCCTCGAGCTGGGCGAGCCGCTGGTAGCGCAGCGACAGCCGGATCACCGTCGTGATCGCCGGGCCGTGGCCGAGGCACGCCGCCATCCAGTCGGCGTCGTGGTTGCCCCAGGTGATCGCGATCCGCGGCTGCTCGATCAGCAGATCGATCACCTTGTCGATCCGCGGCCCGCGATCGCCGAGATCGCCGGCGACGATCAGCTCGCCGACCGCGAGGTTCCGGATCACGTGGGCCATCGCCCGGACCAGCTCGCCGGCGCGGCCGTGGCGGACGAACGGCTCGAGCAGCCGCGCCACGAACGCCGGCTGGCGCGCGAGCTCGTCGGCGAACATCAGCTCGCGGAACACCGGATCGAACGGATCGGGGACGATGCGCTCGACGTACTTGATCGTGTAGCGCCGGGCGAGCGCGCGGATCGCGACGGTGCCGTGGCCGATCGCCCAGTGCAGGAGCTCGCGCCGCCGCGGCTCGTCCGCGCCGCGGGTCATCGCCTCCCAGCTCTCGTGGGGGTAGTACACCAGGGTCAGGAGCTGCTCGATCTCGTCGCCGGGCGATCCCGCGAACAGCCGCTCGAACAGCGGGCGCAAGCTGCCCGACGCATTGTTGATCACCTGGCGCAACTTCACGTGCTCGCCATGGACATCGCTCACCACGTGCACCGTCGGTGTTGGCAACGTCAACACGGCCTCGAGATGGGACAGCTCGGCGAGCGCTGCCGCCACATCCGGCAGGCGCTTGGCGAGGATCAGCAAATGAGTCAGCGCCATGGGCTGCTCACGGGATACCACGCGCGCGCGAACCGTGGTTTGCTTGCGGCGATGTCCGATTTGACGAGCTCCGCCGCGTGGCAAGCCCTCCTCGCCCATCAGGCGCAGATCGCGTCGACGACCATGCGGGAGCTGTTCGACCGGGATCCGGCGCGGTTCACCCGGATGTCGCGCGAGGCGGCCGGCGTATTCGTCGACTGGTCCAAGCACCGCACCACCGACGAGACCTGGCGGCTCTTGTTCGCGCTCGCCGAGCAGGCCGACGTCGCCGGCTGGCGCGACAAGATGTTCGCCGGCGGCGTGCTCAACGGCACCGAGGATCGCGCCGTGCTGCACACCGCGCTGCGCAACCGGTCGAACCGGCCGGTGCTCGTCGACGGCAAGGACGTCATGCCCGAGGTCAACGCCGTGCTCGCCAAGATGCGCGGGTTCACCGAGCGGCTGCGCAGCGGCGCGTGGAAGGGCCACACCGGCCAGACCATCACCGACGTGGTCAACATCGGCATCGGCGGCTCGGACCTGGGCCCGGTCATGGTCACCGAGGCGCTGCGGCCGTACTGGAAGGCCGATCTCCGCGCGCACTTCGTCTCGAACGTCGACGGCACGCACCTCGCCGAGACCGTGCGCCACCTCGATCCGGCGCGCAC
>DASWOO010000128.1:0-2355 GCA_036404335.1 Kofleriaceae bacterium | reverse complement strand
CCGCGGGATCGGCGCCTCGACAACGCGCGCCACGGCGTCCTCGCCCAGCCGCCGCCCGGCCAGCGCCTCCCACAGCACGATGCCCATCGCGAACACGTCGCTCCGCCGGTCGGCGCGCCCGGCCGCGGCCTCGGGCGCCATGTACGCCGGCTTGCCGGTGACCTCGGCCGCACCCGCCCCGGCGATCGCGATCCCGAAGTCGAGCAGCTTGGTTACGCCGTCGTAGCTGACGACGATGTTGTGCGGCGAGATATCGCGATGGACGATGCCGAGCGGCTTGCCGTCGTAGTCGCGCAGGCCATGCGCGTGGGCCAGGCCGCCGAGTGCGTCAGCGATGACCCGCAGCCAGATCGCCGGCGGCAGCTCGCGGGTCCGCGGGCTGGCGAGCAGCGCCTTGAGCGACATGCCCTCGACGTGCTCCATCGAGATGAAGTGCGCGCCGTCCTCCTGGCCGACCTCGAACGTGTGCACCAGGTTCGGGTGGTTGAGCCGGAGCGAGAGCCGGGCCTCGTCGAGGAACTCGCCGAGCGCGCCGTCCGCCCGCGCCCGCTTGATCACCACCAGCTTGTCGACGCCGACCGTGCCGCGCGCGATCGCGAGGAATACGTCGGCCTGGCCGCCACTGCCGAGCTTGGCGAACAGCCGATAACGCCCCAGCTCGATGGGCGGGACCGCGGTCGCGGCCGTCGGGAAACACTCCTGATGAAGGCCCCGGAGCATCGTCAAAAACGGTATCGCAACGCCCCGGTAACGCCAACGATGCTTCGCAGAAACCTGCCGAGGAAGCGTCACGGCTGACGCGGCGCGCGGGTCGGCGGGAGCGTCGGGCGTGACGCGCGGGTCGTAAATAGCTCAATTGTTGTGCGGACCACGCTGCGCGTCATTGCGTGGCGTACCCCGTGCAGCCTCGCGCCGAGCCAGGATGTCCAACAAACATTGGTTGTCGTTTGTGTCGTGTGCCGGACTCGCCGTGACGGCGGTTCCAGGGGTCGCGCACGCGGGCTGTCCCGAGGTGCTGGCCGCGCTCGGCCACAAGATCGTCGACGCGACCTGCGTCGACAGCAGCGATCTGACCACCGCCAACCCGGCGACCACGCCGGCCGATAACTCGGTCACCACCCTGCCCGCCGGCGCGTTCACGCCGACCACCGACCGCGGCGTGATCTCGCCCGGCGCGCCGGATCGCACCCCGATCACCAAGGCGGTGCCGGGCGTCCAGCTGTCGGCCCGGTTCGCCGACGATCCGACCGGCGAGGCCCGGTTCCTGCTCCGCCTGCCCGCCGACTGGAACGGCCGGCTGGTCGTCGCCGGCGCGTCGGGCACGCGCAGCGAGTACAACGGCGACTTCGCGTGGAGCGACTACGTGGTCCAGAAGGGCTACGCCTACGCCTCGCAGAACAAGGGCGTGCTGAACCTGTCGATCGTCAGCCTGGCGTCGCCGACCCAGCCCGCGACCGATCCGCTGGCCTGCCGGCTCAACCCGGCGTCGCAGGTCTGGGTCCACTTCTTCGACAACGACCCGGCGAAGCACTTCACGCAGTGGACCGACTACATGATCGGCGCCGGCGCGCTCGCCCAGCGCGCGGTCAAGGCGAACTATCACCACGACGCGCGCCACACCTACGCGGTCGGCACGTCGAACGGCGGCTATCAGGTCCGCCGCGCGATCGAGCAGGCCCCCGAGGTGTTCGACGGCGGCGTCGACTGGGAGGGCACGTTCGCCGACGCCGCCGGGCCGAACCTCCTGACCGACCTGCCGCCGGCGATCGCCAATTACCCGGCATACGCCGCGTCGGGCTACGACGCCACCAGCCTCGCGGCGAAGAACATCCGCGCCGCGGGGTATCCGCCCGACATCACGACGACCACCAATGGCGTCACCACGTCGTTCTGGGGGCTCTACGCCGGGCAGTTCTGGGAGGTCACCCAGTGCCAGTGGCAGAAGCGGTTCGACCCGAGCTTCCCGACCTATCCCGGCGGCGTCGGTGACACCGACGGCACCGGCGGCTACGACTACGAGGGCCGGGTCGGCCAGGACCGGTCGATCGCCCGCCGGGTCGACAAGATCGCGACCACGGGCAAGATCAAGCGGCCGCTGATCACCGTCGCCGGCACGATGGACGCGCTGCTGCCGATCGAGCACGGGGCGCGCGCCTACGAGGCCAAGGTCACGCAGTGCAACCACCGCGGCCACGATCACCGCCACGGCTGCCCGTGCCGCGACGACCGCGAGGCGCCGTACCGGCTCTACGAGGTCCAGAACGGCAACCACATCGAGACCTACAAGAACACGTTTCCGCAGCTCGAGCTGATCCAGCCGCACGCCCAGCGCGCGTTCGATCTGCTGGTCGATCA
>DASWOO010000127.1:0-6663 GCA_036404335.1 Kofleriaceae bacterium | reverse complement strand
TACGGCAGCTTGCCGAGCTTGGTCACGCCGTCGACGAGGAACGCGATCTCCTTGCCGAACAGCTCGCCGAGCTGCTCGACCGTCGCCGAGGTGTCCTCGACGCAGTCGTGGAGCAGGCCCGCGCAGACCGACGCGACGTCGAGCTTGAGCTCGGCGATGATCTGCGCGACGGCCAGCGGGTGCGTGACGTAGGGATCGCCGGACTTGCGCGTCTGACCGTCGTGCGCCTGGGCCGCGAACTGATACGCGCGCCGGACCATCGGCACATCGGCAGACGGGAAGTAACCAGCGAGCTCGGAGACGATCTGATCGAGCTGATGCATTGGTTGGGCGGGCGGACCCGCCCTAAAATCGTACCACGCCGCTGCGCGTTAGGCGCGGCCGGCGAGCCGGCGTGCGTGCGCGTCCGCTCCGGACGCGTGGTTCCGCTCGACGATCCGGCACAGCTCCCCGAGCGGATAGGGGACCTCGGCGTGGTCGGCGCTGCCGAACCGCCGCGTGAGGTAGATCGCCCGCATCACCCCGTACGCCCGCTCGACCTCGTCGTTGACGATCAGGTGGTGGTACTCGTCGAAGTGGTTGATCTCATCGATCGCCTTACGCAGCCGGCGGTCGACGACCTCGGGCGTGTCGGTCTGCCGGCCGCGCAGCCGGTTGGCCAGGACATCGAGATCCGGCGGCAGGATGAAGATCTTCAGCGAGTCCTCCGGCCAGCGCGCCGCCAGCGCCTGCCCGCCCTGCCAGTCGACGTCGAAGATCACGTCGGCGCCGCGGACCAGCGCGGACTCGACCGGCGCCTGCGCAGTGCCGTAGTGGTTGCCGAACACCCAGGCGTGCTCGGCGAGCTCGCCGCGCGCGACCATCGCCTCGAACGCGTCCGGCGTGACGAAGTGATAGTCGCGGCCGTCGACCTCGCCGGCCCGCTGCGGCCGCGTCGTGTACGACACCGAGAACGCCAGGGGCGGCGTCGCTCGGGAAAACTCTTCGAGCAGCCGCTTGGTCAGCGTGGTCTTGCCCGCGCCCGACGGCGACGAGACGATGATCAGCGTCCCGCGCTTGGTCGGTGGGGCGTGGTCGGCGCTCACGCCGCGCATTGTACCGCTATTCAACATTCTGGACCTGCTCGCGGATCTTCTCGAGGGTGGCCTTGGCGCCGACGATCGCCGTGGAGATCTCGGCGGTCTGCGACTTCGAGCCGATCGTGTTGAGCTCGCGGCCGATCTCCTGGACCAGGAAGTCGAGGCGGCGGCCGACGGCGCCCGGCCCGGCGATCAGCGCACGCGCCTGATCGAGGTGGCTGGTCAGCCGGACCAGCTCCTCGGTGATGTCGGCGCGGTCGGCGTGCAGCGCCACCTCCTGCGCGAGCCGCGCGCCGTCGAGCACGACCTCGTCGGGCAGCGCCAGCCGCTTGATCCGCTCGAGCAGCTTGCGCGCGGCCTGCTGCGGGACCTGGGCCGCGGCCAGCGCGATCTGCGCCTGGACCGCGAGCAGCTCGCCGAGCCGCGAGCCCAGCTCGGCCGCCAGCACCTGGCCCTCGGCGTCGCGCATCTCGGCGAGCTGGAGCAGCGCGAGGGTCAGCGCGCCGAGCGCGGCGGCCTGGACCGCGTCGTCGTCGGGTGCGGCCGCGCTCGCCGCGCTCGTGACCACGCCGGGCTGGGCGAGCACCAGCGCCAGGTCGGGGCCGGGCGTGCCCAGCCGGGTCGCCAGCTCGCTCAGCGCGCGAAACGCCCGCGCCGCGGCGTCGCCGTCGAGGTGCAGCCCCGGGGCCGCGCCGCCCCGCGCCAGGTTGACCGAGACCGTGACCGAGCCGCGCTCGACCGCCGCGCGGACCCGGCCGCCGATCGCGTCCTCGACCGCCGCCGGGATCGCCGCGCCGCGCAGCTTGAGATCGAGGAACCGGTGGTTGACCGCGCGGACGTCGACGGTGGCTCGCACGTCGCCGTGGTCCGCGACACCGCGGCCGAAACCCGTCATGCTGCGCATGCGACGTGATATCACGGCCGGCGTGAGGTCTCGTTGGCTCGCGATCGCGGTCGCGGTGACCGCCTGTCACCCGGCGGACCGGCCGGCACCGCCGCCGATCCGGTTCCTGCACACGTTCAGCGCGACCGAGACGGAGCTGTTCAACGCGCGGATGGCCGAGCGCGGCCTCGCCGTCGAGCCGTCGCTGGTCCCGTTCGCGCGCGGCCAGCAGGTGATCAACGAGATCCTGCGCGGCAAGCCCGAGCCCGACACCGACTGCCCCGATCTGGTGCGGATCGACGCGACCTGGCTGCCCGAGCTGGTCGCCCAGGGCCTGCTGCGCAAGGTGCCCGCGCCGCTGACCCAGGCCGACTGGCTGCCCGAGGCCGCCGAGCTGGCGATGATCGACGGCGCGTGGTGGGCCCTGCCCCAGGCGGTCGACGGGCTGATCGTGCTGCGGCCGAGCCGGTTCCCCGCGCCGGCCAGCCCGAGCCTGGGCGAGCTGGTCGCCGCGGCGGGCGCGGCGCGGACCGCCGACGCGCGCTATCCGCTCGAGTTCCGCGTCGACGGCTACTGGTTCGTGCCGTGGCTGCGCGACGCCGGCGGCGAGCTGATGCCGAGCGGGATCGCCGGCGACGGCGCGGTCAACGCGATGATCCGCATGGCCGCGCTGGTCGGCGACGTGTCGCCGCCGCCGCCTGCCCCGGGCAGCGAGGCGCCCGACGAGGTCCGGCGCTGGAAGGCCAACGAGATCGCCTACTGGATCACCGGCCCCTGGCAGCTCGGCGAGCTGCCGCGGCCCGACCCGCACGGCATCGCCGTCACCGCGCTCGCCCACGCGCCGCGCGGCGGCCAGCTGCTGGTCGTGCCGGCCTGCGCCCGCCGCCCCGACGACGGCTGGCGGCTGGCCGGCGAGCTGACCTCGGTCGACACCGAGCAGCGGTTCGCCAGCGCCTACGCCGCGGTGCCGACCCGCGCCGCCGCGCTCGCCGCCGCGCCGCAGCTCCTGCGCGACGTGTACGCCGCGCTGCAGACCGCCAAGATGCTGCCGCGCGATCCGGTGACGCCGCTCCTGTTCGACGATCTGAACCCCGCGCTGGCCGCCGTGGTCTCGGGCGACGCGACCGCCGCCGAGGCCGTGGCCGGCCTGCGCCGCGGCTGGCAGCGGCTCGCCGATCCGCGGCGGCCGCCCAACGTCGTGCCCGGAGGCCCGCGATGACCCGGATCCCGCTGTCGTCGTCGCTCCGGCTGCGCGTGCTGATCGTGGTCGCGCTCGCCGCGATGCTGCCGACGGTGATCGTCGGGGTGCTCGCGGTCGCGCGCGCGCGGGGCGACGTCGAGCGCGAGGTCGAGCGCGGCGCGCTGGCCCACATCCGCGCGCTCGGCGCGGTGCTCGACGGCACGCTGCAGACCACGCGGCGCAGCGTCGAGGTCGCGGCCGCGTCGTGGGCCGACAACCCCGACGACGCGCGCGAGACCCAGCTGCTCGTCCGCCGGCTGCGCCAGCGTTTCCGGATCCTCAAGTCGCTGTCGATCCTCGATCCGTCGGGCCAGCTGCGCGCGGGCGAGCCGGTGCCGCCGAGCGTCGACATCGGCTCGCACAGCTTCGGCGGCTACATCGGCGACGCCGAGTACGCCGCCGACAAGCGGCTCGAGGTCCACATGGCGGTCCAGGCCCGCGCCCGCACCGGCGAGCTGATGGGCGTGTTCGTCGCCAGCGTCGACCTCGAGTTCATCCAGCGCCTGCTCGCCGAGACCGAGCTCGGGCCCAACGCGCAGCTGCTGGTCGTCGACGGCAAGGGCGTGCCGGTCGCGTCGAGCCGGCGCGAGGCGCGAGGCGCGAGCTCGCTGCGCGACCGCGACCCGGCGGTCGATCGCGCGCTGAGCTCGACCGCCGAGGGCATCCTGTCGTCGAACGGCTCGGTCACCGCGTACCGCAACCTGTCGCGCTACCAGTCGCGGCGCGGCGTGCGCTGGGCGATGCTGCTGCAACAGCCCGAGCGCGACGCCTACGCCCTGGCCTACGAGACCGAGCGCGACACGCTCGTCATCGGCGGCATCACCCTGGCGCTCGCGCTCGGGCTCGGCGCGGTGATGGCGACCCGGCTGACCCGGCCGCTGACCCAGCTCGCGCGCCACGCCGACGCGATCGCGTCGGGCTCGACCGACGAGCCGCAGCTGGTACGCGGCCCGGGCGAGATCGGCCTGCTCGGCGAGCGGCTCGACGAGATGGCGCGACGCATCGCCGAGCGCGCCGCGCTGCAGGTCGCGTTGGCCCGCGGCGATCGCCTGGCGTCGGTCGGCGTGATGTCGGCGCAGCTCGCCCACGAGATCAACAACCCGCTGACCACCGTGCTGGGCTACGCCAAGCTGCTGCAGGAGGGCAAGCCCGACGGCCACCCCGACCTGTCGGCGCTCGCGCTGATCGAGAGCGAGGCCGAGCGGATGAAGGTCATCGTCGGCAGCCTGCTCGAGTACGCGCGCGCGCCGCGCGAGACCGCGCCCGCGGCGGCGTCGGCCAACCAGCTCGCGATGTGCAACCCCGCCGCGGTGCTGCGCCACGTCGCGGCGCTGCTCGAGCCGCAGCTGCGCCGGACGCGGACCCGGCTCGCGCTCGACGTCTCGGCGAACGAGCCGCTCGCGATCGAGGCCCACGCGCTGCAGCAGGTGCTGGTCAACCTCGCGCAGAACGCGGCCCAGGCGATGGCCGCGGCGCAGATCGAGGGGGTGCTCGCGATCACGGCGCGGCCGGCGCCGGGCGGCGTGGCGACGCTGATCACCGTCACCGACGAGGGTCCGGGCGTGCCGGCCAAGGACCGCGCGCGGGTGTTCGATCCGTTCTTCACCACCAAGACCGCCGACACCGGCACGGGCCTGGGCCTGGCGGTGTGCAAGCACCTGGTCGCGACCGCCGGAGGGTCGATCGAGGTCGGCGACGGCCCGGACGGGCGCGGCGCCGAGTTCCGGGTCGTGATCCCCAACGTGACAGCCGCCACCCGGGCGTGATACGCACGCGGCGTGAGCTCGATCCTCGTCGTCGACGACGAGCGCGGCATCCGCGCGCTGTGTGGTGACGTCCTGGGCCGCGCGGGCTACGAGGTCGAGCTGGTCGACTCGGCCGCCGGCGCGCTCGCCGCGGTCGCCCGCCGGTCGTTCGATCTGATCCTGTGCGACATCAACCTGCCCGATCAGGACGGCGTGTCGCTCCTGCCCAAGCTCCTGGCCAGCGATCCGCCGCCGGCGGTGCTGCTGATCACGGCATACCCATCGATCGACACCGCGGTGCGGGGCATGAAGCTCGGGGCGCGCGACTACCTGGGCAAGCCGTTCTCGCCCGACGAGCTGCGCCTGGTGGTCCGCCGCGCGCTCGACGAGGACGAGCTGCGCCGCGCCCACGGCGAGCTGACCAAGCGCCTGGCGTACGGCTCGATGGTCGGCGACTCGCCGGCGATGCAGCAGCTGCGCAGCACGATCGACAAGGTCGCCGCGTCCGACGCCACGGTGCTGATCACCGGCGAGTCGGGCACCGGCAAGGAGCTGGTCGCGCGCGCCTTGCACTTCGCCGGCCGCCGCGCGTCGCGGTCGTTCACGCCGGTCAACTGCGGCGCCCTGGTCGGCACCCTGCTCGACAGCGAGCTGTTCGGCCACGTCCGCGGCGCGTTCACCGGCGCCGACAGCACCAAGCGCGGCCTGTTCGTCGCCGCCGACGGCGGGACCCTGTTCCTCGACGAGATCGGCGAGCTGCCGATCGACCTGCAGCCCAAGCTGCTCCGCGCCCTGCAGGACGGCGAGGTCAAGCCGGTCGGCGGTAGCACGGCGACCCGGGTCGACGCCCGCGTCATCGCCGCCACCAACCGCTCGCTCGAGGACTGCACCAAGCTCGGCACGTTCCGCGAGGATCTGTTCTATCGCCTCGCGGTCATCACGCTCGAGGTCCCGCCGCTGCGCAACCGGCCGGGGGACATCGCCCAGCTCGCCCGCCACTTCGCCGAGGACGCCGCCCTGCGCGCCGAGCGCGACCGCCTCGAGCTCACCGACGCCGCGATCGCCTACCTCGTCGCCCAGCCGTGGCCCGGCAACGTCCGCGAGCTCGAGAACACCATCGAGCGCGCGGTGATCCTCGCGACCGGCAACGTCCTCGACCTCGCCGACGTCGCGGTCCGCAAGCCGCCGACCACGACGCCCGCGTTCCAGACCTTCTCCGGCGACCACATCCCCTCGCTCGACGAGCTCGAGCGCGCCCACATCCTCCGCGTCCTCGAGCTGTGCGAGGGCCAGAAGACCAAGGCCGCCGCGCTGCTCCGCATCAACCGCACCACGCTCTGGAAGAAGCTGCGCCAGTACGGCCTCGACGGCGAGTAGCTCAGGTCGCCGGCGGCTCGGGGTCGGGCGCCGCGGCCGGCGCCGGCTCCTCGAGCCGGCGGTACAGCGAGCGGCGGTCGATGCCGAGGATCCGGGCGGCGTGGGTCTTGTTGCCGCCGGCGACCGCGAGGACCCGGCGGACGTAGCGCCGGGCGACCTCGTCGATCGAGATCAGCTCCATCGTCGAGCTGGTGTCGATCACGAGCTGGTCGGGCGTCTGCTCGGTGACCTTGGCGGGGAGATCATCGACGGTGATCTCGGTGAACCGGCACAGCGCGACCGCGCGCTCCATGCAGTTCTCGAGCTCGCGGACGTTGCCCGGCCACTCGTAGGCGAGCA
>DASWOO010000126.1:0-6874 GCA_036404335.1 Kofleriaceae bacterium | reverse complement strand
ACGCGTACAGAATGAAGGGATGAAGTCGCGCCGTCCGGCCGTGTCGCCCGAGGACCAGGCGCTGTTCATGGCCGCGCTCGGCGGGGTAAAACCGCTCGACAAGCGCGACCGGATCCCGGTGCCGCCGCCGCCGCCGTCGCCGGTCCGCGTGGTCGAGCCGCCGGCAGAGGTCGCGCTGGTCGTCGAGGGCGATAGCGCGCGCTACACCGCGCGCGCGCCGGGCGTCAGCAAGCAGCAGGTCGCCGAGCTGCGGGCCGGCAAGCACCACGCCGAGGCCACGCTCGACCTGCACGGCCAGACCGTCGAGGCCGGCAGGCAGCAGCTGCGCGAGCACCTGATGCAGGCCCAGAAGCTCGGCCGGCGCTGCATCCTGGTGATCCACGGCAAGGGCACGCACTCCGAGCACGGCGCGCCGCTGCGCGAGGCCGTGCTGGGCGAGCTGCTCGGCCCGCTGTCGGGCCTGGTGCATGCGATGGCGACCGCGGCGCCGGCCGACGGTGGTGAAGGGGCGACCTACGTCCTCGTGCGGAGCGTGCGATGAAGCTCGGAGCGCTGCTGCTGTCTCTCGTCATCTCGTCCGGCGCGGCGTCCGCGGCGCCGGGGGCGGCCGCCAAGCCGGCCGCGACCCGCGTCCGCAAGCCGACCACGGCGGCGGTCGCGACCAAGCCGGGCGCCAAGCTCGATCCGAAGGGCCGCGCGTCCGCCAAGCACGACGGCGCCCACGCCCGGGTCGCGATCAACCACGCCGGTGACCTGCGCCCGGCGCGCGAGGTGACCGGCCGGCGCGAGGAGCCGCTGACCCCCGAGGAGGACACCGCGCGCCAGATCGAGGGCCTGCTGCGCGGCCCGCTGCGCTACGGCACGACCGGCCTGTTCGTCGCCGACGCCCGGACCGGCGAGCCGCTGTTCGCGGTCAACGCCGACGATCCGCTGAACCCCGCGTCGAACGTCAAGATGATCTCGACGGCGACCGCGCTCGAGCTGCTCGGCGCCGATTACAAGTACCCGACCCGGCTGCTCGGCGCGACGCCGGCGGGCGGCGTGGTCAAGGGCGACGTCTACCTGCTCGGCAGCTACGACCCGACGCTGACCCTGGGCGACCTCGACCAGCTCGCCGCCGCGGTCGCCGCGCGCGGCATCACCCGGATCGACGGCGCGATCGTCGCCGGCAGCGATCCGGCGCGCGACGGCGTGTACAGCGCCGCGGTGCCGATCGCGGTCCGCGCCGGCGTCCCGGGGGCCGCCGCGATCGCCGCGCCGCCGGCCGGCATGGACCTGGTGACGATCCGCATGGCGGCCAAGACCGCGCGGACGGCGCAGCGGCCGCGGCTGACCTACCAGGTCGACGCCGACCCGGCGTCCGTCCCGGGCGCGGCGCCGCACGTGATCCTCACCGTGGGCGGCACGATCGGCAAGGGCGGCGCGGCCACGTACAACCTGCCGCTGCGCGACCGGACCGCGATGGCCTCGTACGCGCTGCGCGCCGCGCTGCGCGCGCACGGCGTGGCGTTCGCCGGCGACGTCAAGACCGGCGAGCTCGACCGGTTCGTCACCGACGCGACCGCGGCCGGCAACCTGCCGGTCGAGCTCGGCCGCCACGAGTCGCTGCGGCTCGCCGACATCGTCGCCCACGTCAACAAGTGGAGCATCAACTGGCTCGCCGACCGCGTGATCATGACCGCGGCGGCGCTGGCCAAGCAGCAGCCGCCGTCGATGGAGCTGGCGCTCTCCGCGATGTACGACTGGCTCGGCCGCCACCCGCGGATCGCCAAGGGCGACCTGCTCGTCGATACCGGCTCGGGGCTGTCGTATCACACCAAGATCACCGCGCACGAGCTGGTGTCGATCGTGCGCAGCGCGGCCGGGTTCACCGCCGACGCCGACGCCGGCCTGGCCCACGCCTGGGTCGACTCGCTGTCGATCGCCGGCACCGACGGCACGCTGGCCAACCGGTTCCGCGCCGGCGACATCCGCGGCCGGATCCACGGCAAGACCGGCACGCTGTCGACGGCGATCGCGCTGTCGGGCGTGCTCGACATCGACCCCGATCGCCCGCTGGCGTTCTCGCTGGTCACCAACGGCACCACGCCGATCTCGGCGCGGTTCACCCGCCGCGCGCACGAGCAGCTGATCAGCCTCCTGGTGCGCTACATCAAGGCGACGCAGAAGCACGCCGCGCCGGCGCTGCTGGCGCCCGCGCCGGCCCTCGTCGCGCCCCCCGCCCTGCCCGGCGTCGATCACAGCGAGCTGGAAGAGGATCCGGAGCTGCCGGCCGGCGAGACCAGCGAGCTGCCGCAGTAACTACTTCTTCGCGGGCGGCTTGGCGGCCGGCTTCGCCGCGCCCTTGGCCGGCTTGACGAACCGCAGCACGAAGCGATCGCTGGTGCCGCGCCTGGCGCCGGCCGCGGTCGGCGACGAGTTCCAGTCGCGCTTGTCGTCGGGGTTGCGCAGCACGTCGCTCTCGCCGTCGAGCACGAAGCCCGCGGCCTGGACCTCCTGCTTGACCACGGCCTCGTCGATGCGGTGCAGGGTCTGGACGTCGCGCGTGCCGCTGCCGTCGGCCGCGCTGCTGTCGACGATGCCGTACACGCCGCCCGGCTTGAGCGCGGCGAACGCGTTGGCGTTGAGCTTGGTGCGGTCGACGTTCTGCCACACGAAGTCGTGATAGTTGATGATCGTGATCACCGCGTCGAGGTTCTTGGCCTTGGCGGGCAGCGGCGCGTCGGTCTGGGCCTCGACCGACTCGACGTTCTTGAGCGCCGGCAGCGCGAGCCGATCCTGCAGCGGGGCGCGCGCGAACTTCTCGAGCACCTCCTTGGAGTTCTGCGCCCAGACGTGGCCGGTCGGGCCGACGGTGCGCGCCATCAGCTCGGTCGAGTAGCCGCCGCCGGCGAACAGCTCGAACACCTTCTGGCCCGGGGCGAGCTTGAAGAACGTCAGGACCTCGCCCGGCTTGCGGCCGCCGTCGAGCTTGCGATCCATCTCGCTGCGATCGGGCGCGGTGATCGCGGCCTTAATCGGCTCGGACACGTCGGCGCCCGGCGCGTAGGGCGCGGGCGGCGGCGGCGCGGGCGGCGGCGGCGGCGCGGGCGGCGTGGCATCGGCGACCGGGGCCGGCGGGGTCGGCGCCTGCGGCGGCGGGGCGTCCTTGTGACCGCAGCCCGCGAACAGAACCATCGAGACAAGCAGGAGGTGTTTCACGCGGCGGATAGTAGTCGCCGCCGCGGCCCGGGCCAGGCCAGGCGGGGCTTATTCGTCCTGCGCGAACGACTGCGCCAGGCGCTCGAGCACGCCCTGGTCCTCGAGCGTCGTGGTATCGCCGCGCGCCTTCGAGCCGGAGGCCACCTCGCGCAGCAGGCGGCGCATGATCTTGCCCGAGCGGGTCTTGGGCAGCGCCTCGGCGAACCGGATCTCCTCCGGCCGGGCGAGCGCGCCGATCTGCGAGGCCACGTGCTCGCGCAGCAGCTTGGCGAACGCATCGTCGGCCGTCACGCCCATGCGCGGCGTGACGAACGCGACGATCGCCTGGCCCTTGAGATCGTCGGGCCGGCCGACCACCGCGGCCTCGGCGACCTTGGGGTGCGAGACCAGCGCCGACTCGACCTCCATCGTCGATAGCCGGTGGCCCGCGACGTTGATCACGTCGTCGACCCGGCCCATCACCCAGAAGTAGCCGTCGGGGTCCTGGCGCGCGCCGTCGCCGGCGAAGTACGCGCCCTCGACCTCGCCGAAGTAGGTCTGCACGAACCGCTCGTGGTCGCCGAAGATCGTCCGCAGCATCGACGGCCACGGCTTCTGGATCACCAGGAACCCGCCCTCGTTCGGCGCGCACGACGTGCCGTCCTTGTGGACGACCGCGGCGTGGATCCCGGGCAGCGGCCGGGTCGCCGATCCCGGCTTGGTCGCGATCGCCCCGGGCAGCGGCGAGATCATGATGCCGCCGGTCTCGGTCTGCCACCAGGTGTCGACGATCGGGCAGCGCTCGCCGCCGATCTTCTCGCGGTACCACATCCACGCCTCGGGGTTGATCGGCTCGCCGACCGAGCCGAGCAGCCGCAGCGACGAGAGATCGTGCTTGGCGGGGTGCTCGTCGCCCCAGCGCATGAACGCGCGGATCGCGGTCGGCGCCGTGTAGAGGATCGTGACGCCCCACTTCTCGATCAGCGCCCAGAACCGGTCCGGGCCCGGCTGGTTGGGCGCGCCCTCGTACATCAGCGTGGTGGCGCCGTTGGCGAGCGGGCCGTAGACCACGTAGCTATGGCCGGTGACCCAGCCGATGTCGGCGGTGCACCAGTAGATGTCCTCGTCCTGCAGGTCGAACACCAGCTTGGTCGAGTACGCGGCGTACGTCAGGTAGCCGCCCGTGGTGTGCAGGATGCCCTTGGGCTTGCCGGTCGTGCCGCTGGTGTAGAGCGTGAACAGGGTGTGCTCGCTGTCGAACGCCTCGGCGGTGTGGCGCGGCGACGCCGGCTCGACGACGTCGTGCCACCAGGTGTCGCGCGCGTGCCACGCGACCGGGTTGGCGCAGCGCTTGACGACCACGACCTGCTCGACGGTGGTGCCCTCGACCGCCTTGTCGACGTTGTCCTTGAGCGGCACGACCTGGCCGCGCCGCCAGCCGCCGTCGGCGGTGATCACGAACTTGGCCTTGGCGTCGGCGATCCGGTCGCGCAGCGCCTCGGACGAGAACCCGCCGAACACCACGGTGTGCGGCGCGCCGAGCCGGGCGCACGCGAGCATCGCGATCGCGGCCTCGGGGATCATCGGCAGGTAGATCGCGACGAAGTCGCCGGCCTTGACGCCGAGCGCGGTCAGCGCGTTGGCGGCCTTGCAGACCTCGCGGTGGAGCTGGGCGTAGGTGAGGACGCGGCTGTCGCCGGGCTCGCCCTCGAAGATGATCGCGGCCTTGTTCTTGCGCCAGCTCGCGACGTGGCGATCGAGGCAGTTGACGCTGAGGTTCAGCTTGCCGCCGAGGAACCACTTCGCGTCGGGCAGCTGCCAATCGGCGACCTGGGTCCAGGGCTGGGCCCACGCGAGCTCGCCGGCGCGCTCGGCCCAGAACCCGTCCGGGTCCTCGGCGGCGCGCTGGTACATCGCATCGTAGGCGGCGAGGCTTGGCACGTGCGCGCGCTGGGCGAACTCCGCCGGCGGCGCGAAGCTGCGGGTCTCGGTGAGCACCGACTCGATCGACGACGACATCGTGGACTCCTGACGGGTGATGGGGAGAGCAGCTAGAGGATCGCGATCGCTTCGATCTCGACCCGCGCGTTGCGCGGCAGCCCGGCCACGGCGACCGTCGAGCGCGCCGGGGGATCCCCGGCGAACCGCTCGCCGTACACCGCGTTGACCGCCTGGAAGTCGCCCATGTCGACCAGGAAGATCGTGGTCTTCACGACGTTGGCAAAGCTGCCCCCCGCCGCGGCCAGGACCGCGCCGAGGTTGTCCAGGGCGGCCCGGGCCTGGGCCGCCGCGTCGCCGTCCAGCAGCTGCCCCGTGGTCGGGCTCAGCGCCACCTGGCCGCTGCAGAACACCATTCGTTGGTCGCCGACCGGGACCACCACGGCCTGCGAATACGGGCCGATCGCCCCCGGGGCTTTGTCGGTGCGCACGATGCTGCGAGTCATGGCCTACGGTCGTAACACGCGCGCGCCGGCACTGGCTTGCGGCCAAGTCCAGTTGACACCGCGCGCCGCCAGCGGTAATTCATCTCTCCATCCCGGGCGTTTAACTCAGCGGGAGAGTGGCACCTTCACACGGTGCAAGTCGTAGGTTCAATCCCTACAACGCCCACGACATTCACTGGTAACTTCGACCGATGCATCGCTTCGCTGGTTGGAGTTTGCCCTGGGTCGCGTTGCTGGCTGGTTGCGGCAGCGTCAACGGTAGTGACCCGCCGCCGGATGCCGCGACGCCGACGGTGGACAGCCCGGTCGGCGGCGCGCCGCGCTGCGACGTGACCACGCGGTTCGGCGACGAGGTCGCGGTCGGCGGGCTCGGCACGCTCGACTTCCAGCAGTCGATCTCGCTGACCGCGGACGAGCGCACGGCGTACGTGGCGCTCGCCGGCAAGGCGATGTCGGGCGCGCCCGACTTCGACATCTACAAGGCGACCCGCGCCGGCGACAGCGGCGACTTCGGCACGCCGACCCGGTTCGGGCTCGACACCGCGATGCCCGAGCCCGACGTCGCGATCTCGGGCGACGGCAAGCTGATGGTGCTGACCCGGCCGGGCAGCGGCGGCGATCTCGATCTGTTCGAGAGCGACGCCGACACCAGCGGCGCGTTCACCACGGCCAGCCGGATCGACGCGGCGTCGGCGACCGGCCTCGACGACCTGTACCCCACGCTCGCGGCCGACGGCTCGGCGCTGTACTTCTCGAGCTACACCGACACCAACAAGAACCAGGTCTACGTCTCGAGCCGGATCAACGGCAGCTTCGGCGCGCCGGCCCTGGTCTCCGGCATCAACTCCGCCGACTACGAGAACGGCGCCGTGCTATCGACCGACCGCCTGCAGGTCGTGTTCAGCCGCAGCGGCCAGCTGTTCGCCGGCATCCGCAGCAGCGTCGCGGATGGCTTCGCGGTCGCCCCGCTGCTCGATGTCCGGGACGCCGTGATCTTCGGCCAGGCGACCTGGCTGTCGGCCGACGGCTGCCACCTCTACTACCAGACCTCGACCTACGATCCCGGCAACGGCGCGACGCTGTCGACCCGGATCTACGTACGGTCACGCTCGCTGTAGCGCCAGCTCGGGGCGGACGTGGCGCTCCCACAGCGCGTCGCGCACGTCGGGGCGAAACCCGCCGAAGTGGCCGACGCGCGCCACGCCGAGGTCGCCCGGGGCGAAGCGGTGGGACGTGATCGGCGCGCCGGT
>DASWOO010000125.1:0-4093 GCA_036404335.1 Kofleriaceae bacterium | reverse complement strand
GATCGCGCTCGCGGTGGTGGCCGCGTGCGGCAACGGGGATGACACCGATCCGGGGACGCGGGCCGAGTGCGCGGCCGGCGGCACGCTGACCGACTGCCCCGAGGCGGCGCGGACCGCCGAGGGCGCGTGCTGGCGGCTGGTCGACTGCGAGGTGATCCCGATCGACTCGGACAACAAGAACCGCTTCACCTGGGGCAAGTGCGTCGACGGGCTGGAGAGCGCGACCGCCGACCGGCAGCGGCTGGCGATCGATTGCATCGCGGTGTCGAGCTGCGATCAGCTGCGGGTGCAAAACTCGCCGGGCAACCCCAACGCGAACGACATCGTGTGCCTGCGAACGGCGGGGCTGTGATGCGCGCCAGATGGCGGGCCTCCGGGGCGCTGCTCGCGGTGATGCTGGTCGCGGGCGCGGCGCACGCCGACGTGCCGGCGGACGTCCCCGGGCAGATCAAGCTGGTCGAGACCCAGCCGGCCGGCGTGGACCGGGCGACGTGGAAGGATCAGCGGCGCGAGGCGGCGCGCAAGCTCGGCCAGAGCAAGGACAAGCGCGCGGTGCCGACGCTGATCAAGCTCGCCGACGGCGAGACGTTCGACATCATCGGCGAGATCGCGATCGAGGGGCTGGGCAACCTGGGCGACGCGTCGGCCGCGCCGGTGCTGCAGAAGATCGCCGGCGACGCCGGCCGGGACAAGGCGCAGCGCGATCTGGCGAAGAAGGCGCTGGGCAAGCTGGGGGCCGCGGCGCCGGTGCCCGCACCGGTGGCCCCGAGCGCCCCGAGCGCGCCGAGCGCCCCGAGTGAGCAGAGCGCCGCGCCCGCGCCGGTGAAGCCCGCCGAGCCCACGGCGCCGCCGCCGCGCGAGACCGGCCTGCTCGCCACCGCCGCGCCGGCGAGCGAGGTGCCCGGCCTGCCGGTGATCACCGACGACACGCTCGCGGCGTACGAGCGCATCACGTTCGCCGGCGGCACCGCCAACCTCAGCTACGACTCGGTCCGCAAGCGCACCGACTTCGACGCCGACGTGTCCGGCCTCTACCAGAAGCGCGTCGAGCGCCAGGCGATGGCGTGGGGCGTCGACCTCGGCGCACATGTCGTGGGCGGCTACATCAACCCCGACGGCGCGGCCGGGTCGCGCGGCCTCGAGGTCGACGTCACCGCCGACGGCGAGCTGCGCTACTACGCCGGCCAGGTCTACGGCATCGGCCGCGCCGCCGCCGCGGCCCAGCTCAACTACGTCTCCGACGTCGACGCCAACAACCCCAACAACACGCTCAAGGACACCCGGTTCGCCGGCGACCTGCAGGTCGCGCTCGGCGGCGGCTACGGCCGCGTGCTCGACGTCGGTGCGGCGATCCGCGTCCGCCGCCTGGCCCGCACGCTCGAGGCCGCGCGCGCGCTCGGCAAGCCGATCGACGGCCAGGTCCAGCAGCAGCTCGAGCGCACCTGGTGGGCGCTGCGCGGCGAGCGCTCGACCTATCGCGCCCTGGTCGCGACCGTGGCGATCCTGCGCGAGGCCGGCGTGCTGCTCGGCGAGCCCGACGCCGGCCTGGCCTACGAGCTGCTCAACGTGCTGCGCGACAGCCAGCTCTACCTGCGGCCGAGCGGCCTCGACCTGCAGCTCCTGTTCGGCGAGGGCTACCTGCAGCGGCCGGATCAGCCGCCGCCGCTCGAGCACGGCCGGGTCGAGCAGCTGCTGGCGTCGGCGACCTATGGCGCGCAGCTCGACGACGACCGGCTCGAGCTGTCCGGCGGCGGCTACGCCCGGCGGCGGCTGTTGGCGCCCGACGACCAGCTGTCGCCGTGGGCGGCCGGCGCGACCGCGACGATGCGCCGGTTCACCTACGGCGAGCACGGCGATCCGTTCGGCGCGCTCGACCTGACCGCCGAGCTGCAGCTGTCCGACGACGACATCACGAGCAGCCAACTCGGCCAGCGCCTCACCGGCCAGCTCGGCTTCACCTGGTGGCTCAACCCTGCCTCGGGGTTCCGGCTCGCCGCCCACGTCGGCGAGGATCGCGGCGAGCTGTTCCTCGGCGCGTCGCTGCAGGCAACCTACGGCCTGCTCGACGGCACGTTCGCTCGGTAGTCGCTACCGCCTGGCCGCGCGGTTGCCGGCGACCGCGTCCTTGGCGATCACCGTCCAGTCGTGCTCGCCGTGGCCCTCGGCGAGCTTCTGGTCCATCTGCCCGGCGATCGTCGCGAGCAGCGCCAGCGGCACGCCCGCCGCGGCCCCCGCCTCCGCCATCAGCCGCGCGTCCTTGCGCGCCGCCGCCAGCTCCCACGACGGCTCGGCGAACGCCTGGTCGACCATGCGGCCGATCCGCGTCGGAATCGACGGCCCCGGGTTGAACGACGCGAACAGGCTCGCCGCGTCGGCCGGCGCGACCCCGAGCGCGCTGGCCAGCGCCAGCATCTCGGCCAGGCCCGCGGTCATGCAGATCAGGAAGCAGTTGCCGAGCAGCTTGAACGCCGCCGCGGCGTCGGGCCGCTCGCCGAGGTCGACCAGCTTGCCAGTCATCGCCGACAGCGGCGCCCTGAGCGGCTCGATCGCCGCGCGCGGCCCCGACACCAGCATGACGCCGGTCGCCTCGCGCGCGTTCTGCGGGCCCATGAACACCGGGGCGTGGACCAGCGTGATGCCGCGCTCGCGCCACCGCGCGATCCGGGCGAGCGCGCCGGGCGCCGAGGTCGTCGAATGATCGATGATCACCGTGTCCTTCGTGAACCCGGGCGCGGCGCGCTCGAGCACGGCGTCGACCGCGGCGTCGTCGAGCAAGGTCAGGTGGACGCGGGTCGCGCCGCGCGCGGCCTCGTCCGGCTCGGCGAACGCCACCGCGCCGTCGGCCTCGAGCGCCTTGGCCTTGTCGGGCGAGCGGTTCCAGACGTGGACGTTCTCGCCGCGCTGGCGCAGCGCGCGGACGAAGTTGGTGCCGAGCAAACCCATTCCGAAGAAGGCGATCATCGCGACATAATGCGCGATTTTCGGGCGCGAACGATTTTGACTATTGGTCGGACCTTTCATCGGCTAGGTTGATTAGGTGAGTCAGCTCTCTCCTGCCCAGCATCGGACGTTCGTCGCGGTCGCCGAGACCGTGCTGCCCGCGGGGACATTCCTGCCCGCCGGCGGCGAGGCCACGGTCGCCAAGGCCGAGTCGCTGATCGAGATCCTGCCGGCCGCGATCCAGCGCGGGCTCGGCGGCCTGTTGCACGGGCTCGACGCGCGGGCGTGGCTGACCGAGCGCAAGCCGTACGCGCGGGTCGCGCCGGCGCGCCGGCTGGCGATGCTCGAGGAGTGGCGGACCGCGGACCCGATCCGCCGGCTGCTGCTGCGCGCGCTGGTCAGCCCGCTCAAGATGGCGCACCTCGACGATCCCGGGCTGTACCGGCAGCTCGGCTGCGTGTACGAGGCGCCGCGCGGCCGCGAGGCCAAGCCGGCGTACATGCGCGACCGGGTGCACGCGCTCGACGGCGACCTCGCGGTCGAGTGCGACGCCGTGGTGATCGGCACCGGCGCGGGCGGCGCGGTGGTCGGTCGCGAGCTGGTCGAGGCCGGGCTGGCGGTCGTGTTCGTCGAGGAGGGCCAGTACTTCGATCGCAGCGCGTTCACCGGCCGGGCGTTCGAGATGCAGCGCGCGCTGTACCGCCGCGGCGCCGCGACGTTCTCGCTCGGCAACGTCGGCATCCCGATCCCGCTGGGCCAGACCGTCGGCGGCTCGACCACGGTCAACTCCGGCACGTGCATCCGCACGCCCGACCGGGTGCTGGCGCGGTGGCGCGACGAGCTCGGGCTCGACGAGCTGGCGCCCGAGCGGATGGCGCCGTACTTCGACCGCGTCGAGTCGGTGCTGCAGGTCGAGACCGCGCGCGCCGAGCTGCTCGGCGGCAACGGCCGGGTGATCGCCCGGGGCTGCGACGCGCTCGGCTTCAAGCACCACGGACCGCTGCGCCGCAACGCGCCGGCGTGCGACGGCCAGGGCGTGTGCTGCTTCGGCTGCCCGACCGACGCCAAGCGCTCGACCAACGTCAGCTACATCCCGCTCGCGCTGCGCGGCGGCGCCGAGCTGTTCCCCGGCGCCCGGGTCACCCGGGTGATC
>DASWOO010000124.1:0-2912 GCA_036404335.1 Kofleriaceae bacterium | reverse complement strand
CCTGCACGGCTTCGCGGCGCGCCCGGGCGGACGCGCCGGCCGCGGCACGATCCGGGTGACCGCGCGGCGCGAGCAGCGCCCGCTGCCACCGGCGCCGTGCCCCGAGCCGTGGGCGGCCGCGCGGGCCGGTCAGGTGCTGATCCTCGAGGTTCGCGACGACGGCGCTGGGGTCCCGCCGGGCGCCGATCCGCTCGGCCCGCCCGCGCGCGCCCCGGGCCGGGCCGGCGCCGAGAGCCTGCACCGGATCGGCATCGCCAACGTCCAGCGCCGGATCGCGCTCAACTTCGGCGCGCCGTACGCGCTCGAGATCGAGAGCGAGCCCGACGCGTTCACCCTGGTGCGGTACGTCCTGCCCGCGCTGGCCCAGGTCCGCGATGCATAGCGTCCTGGTCGTCGATGACGAGCCGTTCGTCCGGCTGTCGCTGATCGCGCTGTACCCGCTCGGCCTCGAGGGCTTTGACTTCGCGGCCGAGGCGGCCGACGGCGCCGAGGCGCTCGCCGTGCTCGCCGCGCGCCCGGAGATCGACATCGTCCTGCTCGATCTGTCGATGCCGGTCATGGACGGCCTCGAGGTCCTGCGCCGGCTGCGCGGCCGGCCGCCGGGCCTGGCGGTGATCGTGCTGTCGGCTCACGACGACTACCACCTGGTGCGCGAGGCGTTCCAGCTCGGCGCGGTCGACTACCTGCTCAAGCGCGAGCTCGACGCCGACACGCTTAACGCCGCGCTCGCCAAGGCGACCTCGGGGCTGGCGGCGTCGAGCGAGCGGACCGCCGCGATCCTGCAGCGCCGCCAGCTCGAGCTGCTCAAGGCGCGCGTGCTGCGCGACGTGCTCGACACGCCGGCGACGCCCGAGCTGGAGGAGACGTTCGCGGGCCTGGGCATCACGCTCGTGGCGCCGTTCGCGGTGTGCTGCTTCTGGGTCGAGGATCTCGACGCGGTCGCGCGCCGCGAGGGCGGCGACGGGCTGACCCGGTTCGCCGAGCTGGTCACGCGCTCGCTGCGCCAGGCGATCGCCGCGGCGGGGCAGGGCGAGCTGGTCCCGGTCGCGCCCGGCCAGGCGATCGCGCTGTTCTGCCTGCCGGCCCGGCCGGGCAGCTCGCCGGACAGCGTGGCGCGCGCGTTCTGCGAGGACGCCGCCGACTACCTCGCGCGCTACCTGAGCGTCAAGGTCACGTTCGCGGTCGGGCCGAGCTGCGCGGCGGTCCGCGACGCGCCGGACGCGCTGGCCGCGGCGCGCGCGACCCGCAAGGTCGAGTCGCGGATCGTCGTGCTCGCCAAGCGCGCGATCCACGAGTGGTTCGCCGACCCCGAGCTGTCGCTCGAGATGGCGAGCGCGCGGGCCGGCGTGTCCAAGAACCACCTCAGCTTCGAGTTCTCGCGCGCCACCGGCGAGACCTTCACCGAGTACGTCGCGCGGGTCCGGATCGACGAGGCCAAGCAGCTGCTCGCGACCACCTCGCTCCTGGTCTACGAGATCGGGGTCCGCGTCGGCTATCCGAGCGTCGAGCACTTCAGCCGGGTGTTCAAGAAGATCGCCGGCGTCAGCCCGGTGAAGTTCCGCGCGGGGTTCCGGCTGCCCGGCACCGATTCTCCGTAATAAACGTCATGACCCCGTAAGAATCATCATTCACCAGCGGCACGAACGACGCCGATACTCCGGCTTCCTCGGAGGCCTGATGAAGTCCGCGACATTCCTCGTCCTTGCCTGTGTGCTCGCCTCGCTCGCGCCGAGCCGCGCCGACGCGCAAGCCAAGGTCACGATCAAGATGGGCGACAACCTGCCCGATCGCACCAACACCTGGGGCGCGATCGTCGAGCAGATCAACGGGGAGTTCAAGGCCGCGCATCCCGGCACCGAGATCGTGACCGAGAGCTATCCCGATCAGCCGTACCAGCAGAAGATCAAGATCTACGCCACGGCCAAGCAGCTGCCCGAGCTGTTCAAGTTCTGGAGCGTCACGTCGCTGCTCAAGCCGCTGATCGACGGCGGGTTCGTTGCGCCGCTCGACCCCGCCGACTTCGAGAACCTGGGCTACCGGCCCGGCGCGCTCGACACCAACACCTACAACGGCAAGCTGTACGGCATCCCGGTGTCGATGGACTTCTGGGTCATCTACTACAACAAGAAGCTGTTCAAGGACGCCGGCATCGACCACGTGCCGGCGACGCTCGACGAGCTCTACGCGCTGGTCCCCAAGCTCAAGGCCAAGGGCCTGATCCCGATGACCACCGACGGCAAGGACGCGTGGCCGCTGTCGATCACGTTCGATCAGCTGGTCTGGCGGATCTCCGGCGAGCGCGGGCTGCCGCGCCAGGCGCTCGATCGCAAGATCAAGTTCACCGATCAGGTGTTCGTCCAGGCCGCGCGCGAGCTCCAGCGGTTCGTCAAGTCGGACCTGTTCCAGGAGGACCTGATGGTGTCGGACTACGGCGCCGCGCGGAACCTGTTCGGCCAGGGCAAGGCGGCGATGTACCTGATGGGCTCGTGGGAGCTGGGCCTGGGCGCCGACAAGGCGTTCTCGCCGGAGTTTCGCGCCAACGTCGACGCGTTCAAGTTTCCCGCGGTCAAGGCCGGCAAGGGCAACGTCGATGATTTGATGGCGTGGTACGGCGGCAACTACGTCGTCAGCGCGGCGAGCAAGAACCTCGCGCTCGACAAGCAGTACCTGATGTTCTACGCGAAGCGGTTCCCCGAGCTGGCGTGGGAGAAGCAGGCCACGCTGCCGGCCCAGACCGTCAAGCCGCGCGCCAACGACACGCCGGTCGCGCAGTCGATCCTGCGGATCGTCGCCGAGTCCAAGGCCACGTCGGGCACGCCGGCGCTCGATCTGTCGACGCCGCGGTTCAAGAACGACAACGAGAACGCGATCCGCGAGCTGTGCTCGTCGCTGATCACGCCCGAGGACTTCGT
>DASWOO010000123.1:0-2603 GCA_036404335.1 Kofleriaceae bacterium | reverse complement strand
CGATCATGGACGTCGACACCAGGGGCACGGCGACCAGCGACGACGACGTCTCGACGGTGATCGGCTGGGCCCATCACGGCGGGGTGACCGTGACCGACGGGGTCAACCAAAGCGCCGTCGACCTGGCGATGATCGGCGGCGCGGTCCAGAGCGCGATCGACTTCGGCGCGCCGCCGGGCTCGCTGACGCATGTCCAGGGCCTGATCGGGATCGAGACCGCCGACGGCGTGTACCAGCTGCCGGTGATCGAGACCCCGGCGAGCGCGGCCAGGTTCGCGGTGCCGGCGCTCGCCAGCGTGGGCGCGACCGGCTACCGGCTGAGCGCGGTAGCGCAGACCGTGCTGGGCCCGTACGGCGACCAGAGCGCGGTGATCGTGCGCGGCCAGGCCAGCCCGGAGATGACGGCGACGTGGCTGGCGCCGCCGACCGGCGTGGCGGTGTCGCGCGCGTCGATCGCGTGGGACGGCGGGGCCGGCCAGACCCTCGCGACCATCGAGTACAGCCAGGGCCTGTTGCCGGTGACGCGGCTCCTGAACGTCGCGGTGTTCGACGGCTCGACGAGCATCACGGTGCCAGCCGCGGTCGCGCTGCCCGACGGCGGGCTGGCGGCGAAGCTGACCGTGGTGGGCGCCGACGGTCTCGATGTCGGGAACTTCGCGCTCGACGCCGACCGCGGCAAGCTCGGGCACCTGGCGTCGGTGCCGATATCGGTGCCGTGATGTGAAGGTGCGGGCCCGCGGCTTGCGGTCGCTGCGCGTCCGCTGTACGCCGTGGGCATGGATTCGATCGTCCACGTGTGCAACGGCGAGAGCACCGCCGATTCGCTGTCGCTGGCCGACCTGCCCGGCGAGATCCGGGTGTGGGCGGACGCGCTCAATCAGGGGCCGCTGCTGCCGGTGGCGGAGGACGAGTATCGCGCGCAGCGCGCCGCGTTCTGGCAGGCGCGCGGCCAGGCCGGCGCCGAGGCCCAGCTCGCCGCGTGGGACCGCGGGGTCGACGAGGCCGCCCAGGCCGACGAGCTGATCCTGTGGTTCGAGCACGACCTGTTCGACCAGCTGGCGCTGATCCGGCTGCTGGCCCGGCTGGCGCGGCGCGGCCTCCCCCAGCAGCTGACGATCGTGTCGATCGACCGGCATCCGGAGGTGCCGGGGTTCCAGGGGCTGGGCCAGCTCAAGCCCGAGCAGCTCGCCGAGCTGTGGCCGCGGCGGACAACGCTGTCGCGCGACGCGATCGACGAGGCGGTGACGGCGTGGATCGCGGTGACCGCGCCGGATCCGCGCGCGCTGCCGTTCCTGGTCAAGCGGATCAAGGCGATGCCGTTCCTGGCCGGCGCGCTCGAGCGCCAGCTCGAGGAGTTCCCCGATCCGACCAGCGGCATGTCGCGCACCGAGCGCCAGGTGCTGGCCGCGGTCGCGCGCGGCGAGGCCACCGCCGGGGCGATCCTGGCGGCGAGCCAGGCGATCGACCCGCGCTACTCGCTGACCGACAGCGACCTGGGGTGGACGCTGCACGCGCTCGGCCGCTGCGGCTTCGTCGACGGCGCGCCCGAGGGCGCCGACGCGGCCGGCGCGCCGGCCGGGCTCACGCTGAGCGTGACGTCGCGCGGGCGCGAGGCGCTGGCCGGCGCCATCGATCGCGTGCACGAGCACGGCATCGACGACTGGCGCGGCGGCGTGCACCTGTCGGGCAAGGGCCCGGTGTGGCGCTGGGACGGCGCGCAGCGCAAGCTGATCGAGAAGTGAGACGGTCCGCGATCAGATCAGCGGCAGCGCGACGGCGATCAGCGCGACCGTGACCAGGCCGGCGTGGAACCGGCGGTGGATCGACGCGGTGCGCGGGCCGCCGGCGATGACGACGAGCACGGCCGAGGCGCGGCGCATCGCGAGCATGCCGGGGACGATCGCGGCGAGGGTCGCGATCGCGACGAGGCGGGAGGTCAGGTCGCCGCCGAGAAACGCGCGGGGCCAGACCGTGGGTAGCAGGAACAGCTCGGCGATCACGATGACCGCGATCGCCCAGCGCTGACCGGCGAGCAACGCGACCGCCGCGACCGCGAGCACCGCAGCGGCCTCGGGGCCGTGCCACGCGCTCTGTGCCAGCGGCAGGGCGAGCATCGCGGTGACCAGGCCGGTCGAGGCCAGCCACAGGTCGGCGCTGTGGCCTATGCGCACACCCTGCGACAGCCGTTTCGAAGCAGATTCCTGGGCCATCGTCGACTCCCCGGACTCCATGACGTCGGACATCGCATTCAATTGTATTCAAGCCGCGACAGGTGTCCAGCACTAGTACACGACGCGCACACCACTGGCCTGGCAAGCCATTAATACTAATTAAGAATTTAACCTGTGCGCAAACGCTCGATTTCTCGCGCACGCCCTCTCGGCGGTCAGGTGCTCAGACCCAGGCGCGAGCGTTGTGGAACATCCGCATCCACGGGCTGTCATCGTGGCCGCTCCACGCGGGCGGGTGCCAGGACAGCTGGGCGGTGCGGAACACGCGCTCGGGGTGCGGCATCAGGATCGTGATCCGGCCATCGGTCGAGGTCAGCGCGGCGATGCCGTTGGGCGAGCCATTGGGGTTGGCCGGATAGCGCGTGGCGACCG
>DASWOO010000122.1:0-3417 GCA_036404335.1 Kofleriaceae bacterium | reverse complement strand
GAGCCGGCGCTGCCCGAGCCCTCGGTCGGCGGCGCGGCGGCGGGCGGCGGCGCGGCGGCGGGCGGTGGCGCGGCGGCGGGAGGCGGTGCGGCGGCGGCCGGCGGGGGTGCCGGGGGCGGCGTCGCCGCGCCGGGGTTCACGGCCGGCGGCAGGGCCGGCCGCGAGATCGGCGACGCGGTGGGGTTGTCCATGCCCTTGCCCGACACGGCCGGTCCGCAGATCTGGCCGAGCCGGCGGATCTCGCGCAGCGTGCCGTCGAGCTTGATGTGGAACAGGTTGTCGGGCCCGAGCGGCGCGCCGGTGGTCGACAGCGCCGCGTGGGTCTTGGGCTCGTTCTTCATCAGCGTGTCGCTGCCGCGGAACCGCAGGCAGCCGGTGATCAGCGAGGACTGCACGTCCTGGTTGAACGCGATGTTGACGTCGGCGTGGAGCTCGCCGTCGGTCGACTTGGTCTCGAGCTTGGTCAGCTCGAGCTTGCCGTCCTTGAGGTCGACGTCGGCGAGCAGCGAGTCGATCGTGACCTTGCCGAAGTCGATGCCGCCCTCGGCGAACGCCTGCTGGCGCTGGTTCTTGAGCGCCATCTTGAGCTTGGACTTGCCGTCGCCGATCGTGCAGCCGGTCGGGCACGCCAGCTCGAGGTGGCCGTTGCCCTTGCTGAGGTCGGCGCCCTGCTTGCCGGTCTTGGTCTTGATGATCGGCAGCTCGACGTTGAACGCGAACCGCAGCTTGCCGCTCATCGGCAGGCCGAGCACCTCGCGCATCGGCAGGCTGCCCGACGGCACGTCGTCGCCGTCGATCGTGAGCGCGACCGCGGTGCTCGAGTAGTCGAGCGTGGCCTTGATGCGGCCGGGGCCGATCTTGATGTCGAGCTTGCCGGCGATCGCGCCGTGCAGGAGCGGCAGGATCCGGGCATCGACCTCGACCTGCTCGAGGTACAGGGTCGACGCGACGTCGCTGGCCTTGGTCGGCCGGGTCCGCAGGGTCACGGCCTTGAAGTAGACCCGGCCGGGGATCCAGCTGCGCTCGACGTCGCCGATCTGGGTGTCGTACTTCTCCGACAGCGCCTCGATCGCCTTGTCCTTGACCCGGTCGAACGGGAACGACAGCTGGAACGCGAACACGAACGTGACCAGCCCGACCAGCGAGAAGCCGGCGTAGCGGACGATCTTGCGGGAGCGAGGCCCGAGGTTGGGCAGTGGTAGCGCCATGATCAGCTCCCCTTGTCCGCGGAGCCGGCGTCCGAGCCCGACCCCGAGCCTTCGCCCTTCTTCGGCGGCTCCTTGGCGTACGTCGAGACCTCGAGCTGGGCCTCGAGCTTGTCCTTGCCCTTGTAGTCGTGGCGGCTGACGTCGAGCCGGGTGACCGCGACGTACCGCGACTTGGTCTCGACCGACTGCAGGAACTTCTCGAGCTGGTCGATCGACACGTCAGTGACCTGCAGCGACACCGAGTTGGTGACGAAGCCGTTGCGCACGACCGGCGTGCGCGGCGTGGTGCCCTTGAGCGTGAACCCGGCGGCCTGCGCCGCGTTGGTCAGGTAGGTGTCGAGGCTGAGCGGCTCGACCGGCATGCCGGCGACCAGGTCGTCGCTCGCCTGGATCGGGCCGCGGCCGCGCAGCGAGGTCAGCACGACCAGCGCCCGGCGCATCTCGTCGTTGCGGGTCTGCATGTTGCCCAGACCGTCGCCGATCTGCATGCCGAGCCAGATCACGATCACGATCGGCGCGGCGATGCCAAGGACGATCACCAGCCCGCGCTCGCGGGGCGAGATCCGGTCCCAGAACTCGCGCGCGCGCTCCGATATCGCGGACATCTCAGGTCCCTCCCAGGCAGGTCGAGGCGACGGTCAGCTTGAACCGCTTGTTGCCGTTGGGCAGCGTCTCGGTCGCGCCGCGCGTCAGGTTGTCCTTGAAGCAGTCGATCTTCTTGAGCTCGGTGATCAGCAGGTCGATCTCCTCCGAGGTCTTGGTCGTCCCGGACAGGTCGACCTTGGCCTCGTCGATCGTGATGTGCTCGAGGTCGAGCTGGATCTTGTCCTTGCCCGGGACATGGCCGCTGATGTCGATCAGCAGGTCGTAGGCCGTGGCCTTGGGCAGCGGCGAGGCGGCGTGGCCGCCCGGCCCGCTCGTGGTGTCGAGGATCTGCTTGGCGGTCTTGGCCTCGCCCAGCACCTCCTGCGACTCCTCGGCGACCCGGGTGGTCAGGATCCGCTCCTCCTTGCGCAGGCGATACAGATCGGCGTACGCGCTGAACGCCGCGAACCCGGCGATCACCAGCGCGGCCACGCCGAGCGGCATCGCCTTGGCGCGCAGGAACGACAGGTCGACCTTGACCGCGAGCGCGCCCGAGCGCAGGTCGAACAGCGGCCGGCCGCCGGCGGCGTCGAACGCCATGCCGATCGTCATCGCCGCGGTGTCGATCGGCAGCCGGGCCGCCATCGACTCGGACGCGAGCTTGATCCCGGCGATCGCGGCGACGTCCTCGGCGGTGAATCGCCACGCCGGGATCGCGAGCTGCTCGCTGAGGAACGAGGCGATGCCGCGCAGCCGCGAGCCACCGCCGACCAGCAGCGCCGCGACCGGCTGGAACCCGGTGCGCGCCCGGCACGCCGCCAGGGTCTGGCGCAGGTCGCGCGCGAACGGCTGGAGCTCGGCGATCGTGACGAGGTGGATCCGCTGCCAGGCCTCGCTGGTCGCCGGCTCGGCGTGCGACGCGACGAAGCCCTCGGTGTGCTTGGCGTCCTCGGCGTCCTTCCACGCGAACTGCCAGTGCCGGGCGATCGCCTCGGTGACCTGGCGGCCGGCGCGGGCGAGGCTGCGGCTGAACACCGCCTTGCCGCCGGCGACGACCACGACGTCGGTGCGCTCGTGGCCGATGTCGATCACCGCGACCGCGCCCTGCCCGCGCGCCGCGGCCAACGACGGCGCCGCGGCGACCAGCCGGATCGCGCTGCCGGCGGCGGTCAACACGCCGCGCGGCTCGAACCCGACGCTGCGGCCCAGCTCGATCAGGCTCTCGACCCGCTCGCGGCGCATCGCGTAGGTCAGGACGCGCATGCCATCGACCGGCGGCGCGACCCGGCCGCGCACCGGCTCGCCGGTCGGGCCCAGGCCCAGGCCCGGCAGCGGCAGGCCGTCGGGGCCGAGCTCGGCGCCCGGCAGCACCGGGGTCGGCGGCAGCGCCTCGAACGTGTAGACCATGTCCTCGAGGTCGACCGGGACCACGCCCTCGAGCTCGCCGCCGACCGCCTTGTCGAGGTCGGCGCGGCGCAGGTTCTTGAACGGGAACTCGAGGATCTGGGTGAACACCTGATCGCCGAACACGCCGAGGTAGCCCGGGTCGTCGCGCAGCCGCAGCTCGATCAGCAGCTGGGCGAGCACGGCGCGAGCACGGACCTCGGCCGGCTCGTCGCCCGGC
>DASWOO010000121.1:0-1734 GCA_036404335.1 Kofleriaceae bacterium | reverse complement strand
AGCTTGTGCGCCGAGATCGCCAGCGCGTCGGCGTCGATCGCGGACAGATCCAGCTTGCCGGCCGCCTGCACGGCGTCGACGTGGATCAGCGCGCCCGCGGCCCGCGCCGAGGCGAACACCTCGGGGCCGGCGATCGTGCCCAGCTCGTGGTTGACCGCGGCCAGGGCGACCAGCCCGATACCTTCGGCCGCGCCTGCGGCTGAAACCGCCGCCGAAACCGAGGCCGAAGCCGCTGCCGCGATCGGCTGCACGGCGCCGGCCGCGCTGACCGCCAGCGCGCGCCGCCGCCAGCCCCGGCCGACCAGCGCCGCGACCGCCCCGGCCAGCGATGGGTGGTCGACGTCCGCCGATGCCACCACCCGCGGCAGCCCGCGCCGCTCGGCGACCGCCGCCAGGCCGAGCACACCGAGGGCGTTGGCCTCGGTCCCGCCGCTGGTGAACACGACTTGCTCACGCGGCCGACCGACCAGCCGGGCCACCTGGTCGCGGGCGCGCTCGACGTGGTCGCGGGCCCGCCGACCTTCCGTGTGGATCGATGACGGATTTCCGGAGTCGCCCAGCGCCTGTGTAATCGCTGCACGCACGGCCGGCGAGAGCGGCGCCGTCGCATTGAAGTCCAGGTAGATTCGCGGGTTCGTTGACATGACAGCCAGCCTGTCCTCATGATCACCGCCGGGCCGGGCGTTGTCCTGGTTTTTCCGGCTCGCGCGTCTTCGCAAACTGTCTTCGCAAACCGTCTTCGCAAATCGCTGTGGCCGACGATGCTGGTGCGCTCCTGGTCCGTTCGGGGTTGGTGTCTGCCGCCGCCCTCGACGACGCACGCGCGCGCGTGGCCGGTGCCGGCGGGACGATCGGCGAGCAGCTCGTCACCAGCGGCGCGCTGTCCGATGACGAGCTGACCGAGTTCTACCGCGCGCGCCTGCTCGTGCCGCAGGTCAACCCCAACACCCTGGCCCGGCTGGCGCCCAAGGTGGTCGGCACGATCCCGGGCGACATGGCGATCGAGCTGCGGGCGATCCCGGTGTCGCTCGATCGCGACAATAACCTCACCGTGGCGATGAGCGACCCGTCGGACCGCCACGCCGTCGACGAGATCGCGTTCTTCACCGGCGCCTATGTCGTCCGCGCGGTCGCGACGCAAATGCAGATCGCGTGGTGCCTGGCCCACTACTACGGCCACGTCACCCCGCTCGGCCAGCGCCTGCTGCACGCCAGCGAGGGCTCGCCGATCAAGGCGGCGCTCGCCCAGCTCGAGGTCCGCCCGCCGCGCACCAAGGGCCTGACCGGCAAGGTCGACGCCGCGCGGCACCGCGCGATCGCGCCGATCACCGGGCCGGTCAACGTGCAGCGGCCGAACAGCGGCGAGCTCGACCTGCGGCCGCTGGTCAAGGCGGCCCGGCCCGCCGACCGCCCGATCGACCGGTCGATCGACCGGTCGATCGATGGATCCGGCGAGCTCAACCACACCCCGGTCGACGCCACGCCGGCGACGCCGATCGACATCTCGGTGCGCCAGCCGCTGGTGATGCTGCCGCCGCGCCCGGCGGGCACGCCGGTCCAGCCGATGATCGCGACCGTGTTCGACGACGCCCGGGTGCCGATGCGGCGCGCGGCGTCGATCCGGCCGCCGATGCCCGAGCCCGACGACAGCGACGAGCCCGACATCGTGATCGAGCCGCCGCCGCCGATGCCCGAGCCCGATCCGGAGGCCGCGCCCGCCGACGACGACATGAC
>DASWOO010000120.1:0-1893 GCA_036404335.1 Kofleriaceae bacterium | reverse complement strand
AGCTCGGGCGCGTGGCGCCGCAAGGCGGCGTCGATCTGCGCCGGGTCGCGCAGGTCGAGCGTGTCGACGTCGAGCGCGACGATCTCGTCGCCGCGCTGGGCGCCGCGCAGGGCCACGCCGCGCCCGAGCTGGCCGCGCCCGCCGGTGACCAGGACCTTCATGGCGCGTACGCCGGCAGCTCGGCGTCCGCCAGGAGCGGCGCCGCGACGTCGCGCTTCGAGAGCAGCGGCCCGGCCGCGTCCCAGACCCGGGGCCAGGTGATCGCCAGCGCAGGATCGTCCCAGCGGATCGACCGATCGTCCTCGGGCGCGTAGGTGGCGGTGACCTTGTATGCGAAGTCGGCCGAGTCCGAGGTCACGACGAAGCCGTGCGCGAACCCCGGCGGGATCCACATCTGGCGGTGGTTGTCCGCCGACAGCAGCGCGCCGAACCACTGGCCGAACGCCGGCGAGCCGCGCCGGATATCGACCGCGACGTCGAACACCTCGCCGCGCGTGACGTGGACCAGCTTGCCCTGCGGCCGGGTCAGCTGGTGGTGCAGGCCGCGCAGCGTGCCGCGCACCGACGTCGAGAAGTTGTCCTGCACGAACTCGCAGCCGACCCCGACGCCGGCCTCGAGGTAGCGGTCGCGGCGGAACGTCTCCATGAACCGGCCGCGCGCGTCGCCGAACACGTCGAGCTCGAGCAGCACCACGCCGGGCAGGGTCGTCGGCAGCGACTTCATGCTAGTGCTCGCCCAGCACGCCGAGCAGGTAGCGCGCGTACTCGCTGCCCTTGAGCCCGGCGGCGATCGCCCGCATCTGCTCGGCCGTGATGTAGCCCAGCCGGTACGCGATCTCCTCGATGCAGCCGACCTTGAGCCCCTGGCGCTTCTCGACGATCGCCACGAAGTTGGCGGCCTCGAGCAGCGAGTCGTGGGTGCCGGTATCGAGCCACGCGTTGCCGCGCGACAGCACGTGCGCGCGCAGCTTGCCGCGCTCGAGGTAGGCGACGTTGACGTCGGTGATCTCGAGCTCGCCGCGCGGCGAGGGCTTGAGCGCCTTGGCGATCGCCACGACCTCGTTGTCGTAGAGGTACAGGCCGGTGACCGCGAGGTTCGACCTCGGCTGCTTCGGCTTCTCGACGATGCTCAGCACCTTGCCGTGCGCGTCGATCTCGGCCACGCCGTAGCGCTCGGGGTCGCTCACCGGGTACGCGAACACCGTGGCGCCGACGTTGTCCGACGCCTTCTGCGCCAGCTGATGGCCCAGCTCGTGGCCGTAGAAGATGTTATCGCCGAGCACCAGCGCGACGCTGTCGCTGCCGATGAACGGCGCACCGATGATGAACGCCTGGGCGATGCCCTCGGGCCTGGCCTGCTCGGCGTAGCGGATCGAGATGCCCCACTGCGCGCCATCGCGCAACAGCTCCTGGAACCGCGGCAGGTCGTGCGGCGTCGAGATCACCAGCACGTCGCGGATCCCGCCGAGCATCAGCGTCGCCAGCGGGTAGTGGATCATCGGCTTGTCGTAGACCGGCAGCAGCTGCTTGGACACGACCGTGGTCAGAGGGTACAGCCGCGTCCCGCTGCCGCCGGCGAGGATGATCCCTTTCACGTGGGCGATGTATCACGGTTGCCCGTCGGTTTCCCATCGTGCTACCCAGTGGGCGATCGCCCGATGCCGTCGCCGCAGATCACCTTCGCGATCCCCTTCTACAGCGGGCGCGCGTACCTCGAGCGCACGATCGCCAGCGTGCTCGCCCAGCGCGACGTTCGCTGGCGCGCGTTCGTCGCCGACAACTGTAGCCCCGAGCCCGAGATCGAGGCGCTGGTCGCGCGCGCCGGCGGCGGCCGCATCGGCTACGTCCGCCACGACCACAACCTGGGCATGGCGGGCAACTTCAACCGCTGCA
>DASWOO010000119.1:0-5500 GCA_036404335.1 Kofleriaceae bacterium | reverse complement strand
GCGTACGACATCGATGACGAGGTGCTCGCCGTCCTGCGCTCGCGGTTCAGCTACGACCTGAAGCCGGACCTCAGCCGGTTCCGAGCATTTCGCAGAGCGAAGAACGATCACACGTACCTCCGGCTGTCGGGCAGCCTGGCGCTCCTGCCCGATCGGGTCCTGGCGGAGGCCTCGACCGGCACGACGGTCATGGATCTCGCCGGCGTGATGTTCGACCCGGGCGACGTCGCTCCGTGGCGGCGCTACCTCGACGAGGCGCTGCCCAAGCTGACCTCGCTCCAGCTGCTCGACTGCCCGCCCGGCTTCATCGATCGCGCGATCGAACCTGCCGATCTGGCCAGCAAGCTCAAGGTCCGGACGTTCGCGGTGCCCTACGACTGCCCGCAGTGCGAGACGACCAGCGTCCACCAGATCAACGTCGCCGATAACCTGGAGCAGCTGGTCCGCGGCATCTTGCCGGTGATGACCTGCCCGTCCTGCCAGTCGATGCTGGTCGCCGGGCTGACCTCCGAGGAGCTAGCCCGGCTGCGCATCCTGCCCGCGCGCGCCCGCGACCCCGAGCTCGACCGGTTCCTGACCCAGGCCCGGCCGGTCGCGTCGGACCAGCTCGAGAACTGCCTGATCCCGCGCACCGCCAAGCGCCCGGCCGCGCCGCGCTCGAACCGTACCCTGGCGATCGCGCTCGGGGTCAGCGCGCTCCTGATCGGCGGCCTCGCGGTGGCCGCGGTCATGCTGTGGACCCAGCGCACGCCGATGACGACCCTGCCGCCGGTGGTCATGGCCCCGGTGGTCGCGCCCGCCCCGCACCCGACGTTCGTCCGCCCGGACTGGATCCAGTACGACGAGCCCGCGTCGGCGTACTGCCACGAGCAGATCAACCGGCTGACCTGCGTCGGCGTGTCGGCCTACCGCGCGACCCGCGAGGACGGCGTGACCGAGGCCAACGACGCCGCGCTCGAGGAGCTGGTCAACACGATCGGCCTCAAGATCACCGACCCGTTCTTCCGCGACAACGTGCTCGCGACCTACACCGGCGCGCGCAACGAGGCGCTGTCCGCGCTGCAGGCCGCCGACGTCGATCGCACCAGCCGCGGCTACCTCGACGCGCTCGGCGTGGCCCGCAAGGCGCGCAAGCGCGTGGTCGACGTGCTGCGCGCGTCGGGCGGCGCGGCCGTCCCCGCCCAGCGCGCCGACTGGTACTGGGAGGAGTACGCCGGCGACAAGGGCAAGCCCAACGAGGTCCTGGTGTTCGTGCGCTACGACGTTTCGCTCGACGCCATGCGCAACCTCGTCCAGCGCTACTCGTCGACGACCGCGGTCCAGGGCATGGTCGCGGTGACCGCGTTCCCCGGCCTGGCGTGGCCGCTGCCGGACTTCACCGGCGGCGCGCTGCTGACCAAGGTCACGCGGGCGGGCAGCCCGCTCACCTCGGCGTCGCTCGTCGTGGCGCTCGCCGGCCAGCCGGTGGTCGACGCCCCGAGCTTCGCCAAGCGGCTGACCGACGCCGAGCGCGCGCCCGGCACCGTGGCGCTGACCGTGCAGACCGGCGACGCCAAGCCGCAGGTCGTCGAGCTCAAGCGCTGACGAGCGGCAGCGGCATCCACTCGACGATCGCGAACGTCCAGTCGTCGACCTGCGGCTGACCGGCGAGCAGCTGGTCGGCGTGCACGACGATCGTCTCGGCGGCGTCGCGCAGCGACTGGCCGCGGGTCCGCTCGTAGAGCTGGGCGAACCGGCGCATGCCGAACACCTGGCCGCTGGCCGCGGTGATCTCGGGGATGCCGTCGGTGTAGAGCAAGATCCGGTCGCCCGGCTCGAACTGGCCGTCGATCCGGCCGATCTCGAACCCGGTCTCGGTGCCGAGCGGCGAGCCGGCGCAGAAGTGGACCTTGTGCTTGCCGCTCGCGTTCAGGCCGAGGATCGGCGGCGCGCCCGCGCTGTGGAACACCCACCAGCCGGACGCCTCGTCGAACTCGAGCGCCGCCATCGTCATGTGGTACTTGCCCTTGGCGACGCGCAGCACCTCGCGGTTGAGCAGCTCGAGCGCGTAGCGGACGTCCTCGAGGCCGTTGTCCATCATCACCCGGAACGCGGTCGCGATCGCGGCGGTCACCATCGCCGGGCCCGGGCCGTGGCCGGTGACGTCGCCGACCATCACCAGGTGGCGCCCGCCCGAGAGCTGCTCGTGCCACCACCAGTCGCCGCTGCACGCCTCGGCCGGCCGGTACAGCCCGAACAGCTGGGTCCGCGGCGTCGAGATCTCCGGATGCTCGGGCAGGAACCCGCTCTGCACCGCGCCGGTCAGCGCCAGGTCGCGCTCGATCACCGCCAGCCGGCCTTCGCGCTCGGCGCGCAGCACGCGCTGGCGCTGCACCATGTAGAGCAGGTACGCGGCGCCGGCGAGCAACAGCAAATACACGATGTACGCGCGCCAGGTCCGCCAGAACGGCGGCGCCACCGCGAGCTTGAGCGCGATCGCCGTCTCGTTCCACACGCCGTGGCGGTTGGCCGCGCGGACCTTGAGCGTGTAGTTGCCGCCGCCGAGCTTGGTGTAGACCGCGTTGGGCTGGTTGGTCTCGATGAACTTGTCGTCGAAGCCCTCGAGCTTGTACGCGTAGCGGTTCTTCTGCGGCGCGGCGAACGCGAGCGCGGCGAACTGCAGCTGGAACGAGTCGGAGTACGAGACCTCGAGCGCCGGCAGGGTCCAGATCGGGTGGTCGAGGCTGACCTCCTGGTTGAACACCTTGAACCGGGTCATCGCGATCGGCGGCACGTAGGTGTCGCGCTTGACGTTGCGCGGATAGAACGCGTTGAACCCGCCCGGGCCGCCGAAGAACAGCTCGCCCGAGGCGCTGCGCCGGAACGAGCCCTGGTTGAACTCGTTGTCCTGGACGCCGTCCGATGGATCGTAGGCCAGGAACGTGCCGGCCTTGGGATCGAACTGGACCAGGCCGCCGCCGTTGGTCCCCATCCACAGCTTGCCGTCGTCGTCGGGCAGGAGCCCGAGGATCACGTTGTTGGTGAGCCCGGAGTTGCCGGTGGTGAACCGCTGGACCTTGCCGGTCGCCGGATCGAGCCGGTCGAGCCCGCCGCCGTAGGTGCCGAGCCACAGGCTGCCGGCCGGGTCGCGGTAGAGCGCGAGCACGTCGTCGCTGCTCAGGCTGGTGGGATCCTCGGGCCGGCTGCGAAAGCTGGTCGCCGTGCCCGCCGCGAGGTCGAACCGCGCGACGCCGCCCTTGGCGGTGCCGAGCCACAGGATCTTCTTGTCCTTGGGATCGGGGTAGAGCCGGTACAGGTGGTTCGAGCTGAGGCCGGTCGCGTCGTCGGCGGTGAACGACGTGAACACCTCGAGCTTGGGATCGAACCGGACCAGGCCCGCGCCCCAGGTCGCCAGCCACAGCATGCCCTGGTCGTCTTCCCAGATGTCGAAGATCGAGTCGCTGGGCAGGCTCTTGGGATCCTTGGGATCGGGCACGAGCTCGCGGAACGTCTCGGTCCTGGTGTCGAACGCGACCAGGCCGCGGCCCTTGAGCGACAGCCACAGCGTGCCGCGGCGGTCGCGGTACAGCGCGGAGATCCACGTGCCGGACTGCAGGTCGAGCGGCTCGGTCTTGCCGTCGGTGCGGCTGCGCAGCGCGTGGTACGCGGTCACCCGCTGGGCGCCGCGCTCGTACTTGTAGAGCCCGTCGTTGTACGTGCCGACCCACAGCGCGCCGTCGGGATCCTCGAGGAACGAGGTCGTCAGGTTCGCGGTGTGGTGATAGCCGAAGTTGATGCGGAACTCGTTGAACTTGCAGACGCCGACGGTGAACCCGCCGACCCACATCACGCCGCCCTGGTCCTGGTAGATCGACTCGACGCCGTGGAACGCCAGGCTCGACGGATCGTCGCGATCGTTCTGGTACTGGACGACGTGGCCCTGCGGGTCCATGCGGTTCAGGCCGTCGGTGGTGCCGATCCACAGGTTCTTGGAGCGGTCCTCGAACAGCGACGACAGGTGATCGTCGCTGAGCGTGCCGGGGTCGTCGGCGACGTGGCGGACGTGGGCGAGCTTGCCGGTGCTGACCTCGAGCGAGCTGAGGCCTTCGCCGTCGCTGGCGATCCAGATCTTGCCGCTCGAGCCGGCGAGGATCGCGGTGATCGGCGCGCTGCCGAGGCCCCGGTCGTCGCCCGGGGTCGGCCGCACGGTGCTCGACGTGCCCTCGGGGCTCCAGCGGATCACGCCGTCGCTCGCGGTGCCGAGCCACAGGTTGCCGGCGGCGTCGGAGTCGAGCGCGGTGATCGACGTGTCGAGCGGCTTGGTCAGGTACGGCGTGAACGTCCTGGTCGCCGGATCGAACCGGTCGAGCCCGCCGCCGCTCATCGCGAACCACATGCGGTTCTTGTGGTCCCGGGTGATCGCGGTGATGCCCTCGGACGACAGCGCGCCCTTGCCGAACCGGGTGAACCGGTCGGTGCTGGGGTCGTAGAGGTTGACGCCGTGCTCGGCGGTGCCGACCCAGAGGTTGCCGGTGTCGTCGACCGCCAGCGCGGTGATGTAGCCCGACGACAGCGACGCCGGATCGGTCTCGACCGGCCGGTAGACCCGCATCTCGATGCCGTCGTAGCGGACCAGGCCGTCCTGCGTGCCCAGCCACACGAAGCCGCGGCGATCCTGCGCGATCGCCCGCACGTTGGAGTTGGGCAGGCCCTCGGCGAGGGTCAACCGGTCGCAGCCCAGCGGCGGCGCGAGGCGGTGCACGGTCTTGTCGGCGCCGAGCGCGGGCGGCGGCACCGGCGTGGGCTTGATCGGAGCCCGGGCCCAGGTCGGGTGGCTGGGCAGACCGGCGACGAGCAGCGCGAGGATCAACAGGCGCCGCAGCGCGAGGACAGGCAGGCGCCGCATCAGCTGGGCCGGATCAGGACGTACATCACGACCGCGAGCAGGATCGTGGCCGCGATGATGATCACCATGCGCTTGTTGTGGCCGCTCGAGACGGTCGGCCGCGACAGCGTCGGCCGGACGAACCCGACGGGCAGCGGCGGCGGCGGCAGGATCGCGGTGGCCGGGATGCCGGACATCGACGCCGGCACGGCGAGCGGCCCGGTCGCCGCCGGCGGGGGCACCGGCGGGCGCGACAGCGGCGTGCCGAGCACCGGCGGCGCGCTGGTCGGGTGCCGGCGCTCGCCCATCGGCGGGGCGACGCTGACCGGGCGCGACCGCAGATCGGTGATCGGCGGCGGCACGCTGACCGGCCGCGACCGCGGATCATCAGGCACGTCGGGCGTGACCGAGCTGGGCGACAGCGGCGCCGAGATGCTCGCGCTGGTCCGGGTCGAGACCACGATCGGCGCCTGGTACTCGACCGGCGCGTCGGCCTCGGGCGGGAACACCTGGGTGAGGGCGTAGGCGATGTGGGGCGCCGAGCTCTCGATGCCGAACTGGCGGGCGATCTCGGTCAGCTCGTTGGCGACTTCCTGTCCGGTCTGCGGACGGTCGTCGGGGTTGGGCGCGAGCATC
>DASWOO010000118.1:0-14385 GCA_036404335.1 Kofleriaceae bacterium | reverse complement strand
TCGCCCATGCGCACGCTGAAGCTCGTCGACGTCCATCGCGGGGTCAACCAGATCGTGGCGAGCTGCGCGCTCGATGACCTGCGGTTCCACGTGACCGTGTGGTACGAGGACGTCGACCTGCCCGCGCTGGCCCGGCAGTACGGCGACGAGGCGATCGAGCGGATCGCCGTGCACGTCGCGCTGTTCCAGCTCAACGCGGCGTGCAGCCTGCGGCCCGACGTGCTCGAGCTCGGCCGCTACGCGAAGTACCTGACCGCCGAGCTCGCGCAGGTCTGGCGCAGCGTGTTCCACAACGTCTGGGCGCAGTGGCGCTACGAGCACGACCTGCCCGCCTACGACGGCCCCCGGTTCGCCGATCCGATCGTCGAGACCCCGGCGGTGCCGGTCCGCGCGCCCGACGGCCCGGTCGAGCTGCTCGCGTTCTGCGGCGGCGGCAAGGACAGCCTGGTCGCGCTCAAGCTGCTCGAGCGCGCCGGCCTGCCGTTCGCGACCCTGGGCTACGCGCATTCGATCTACGGCGCCGCCGAGCCGCAGCACGCCCTGCTCGACCGCATCGCCGGCCGGATCCCGCGCGCGCGCGCCGAGCGCCAGTGGGTGATCGACGACCTGCTCGACGCGCCGGTCGCCCGGCTGCGCCCCGAATTCGGCGCGAAGTACATCCTGGCCGCCGAGACCCCGGCGTCGGTGTTCGCGACGCTGCCGCTCGCGCTCGCCCGCGGCTATCGCGGCCTGGTCGTCGCCCACGAGGCCAGCGCCAACACCGGCAACCTCGAGTGGAACGGCGAGTCGGTCAACCACCAGTGGGGCAAGGGCTGGGAGGCCGAGCAGCTGCTCGACGGCTACGTCCGGAAGGCGCTGGTCGCCAACCTGCGCTACTTCAGCATCCTGCAGCCGATCCACGACGAGCTGATCTTCGAGCTGCTGACCCGCGACCCCGAGCTCGCGACCCTGACCCACTCGTGCAACCTCAAGAAGCCGTGGTGCGGCGAGTGCGCCAAGTGCGCGTACGTCTGGCTGCAGTTCGCCGCGCACCTGCCGCCCGAGGCCGTGCATCGCACGTTCGGCGCCGACCTCGGCGAGAACCCGGCCAACGATCGCTGGTTCCGCGAGATGCTCGGGCTCGCCGAGCACACCCCGTTCGAGTGCGTCGGCAGCGCCCCCGAGGCCCGCCTCGCGATGACCCTCGCCCGCGCCCGCGGCTTCACCGGCCCGCGCCTGGCCGCCTACGCCGCCGCGGTCGGCCCCGTCGACGTCGCCGCGCTCGCCGCGCCCTACCTGCACGTCGGCGCCACCCACGGCATGCCCGCCCACGTCGCCGCCGGCGTCGTCCCGCAGCTCGCCGCCGCCGCGGCCGCCGCCGCCGATCGCCTGTCGCGGTTCCGCTAGCGGCTGCAGTTGACCAGCGGCGCGAGCGGCGCGAACGTGAAGCCGTCGCCGGGCGTCAGCGTGTCGGCGTCGGTCATCGCCTGGCCGAGCGCCGCGGCGATCTGCGCGTAGCTCTGGCCGAGCTTGTTCGCGGTCGTCGCCTGCGCGACGCACAGGAACTTGGGCGTGCCGCAGATGTCGACGGTCTCGCAGCCCGGCGCGGCGGGCGCGGCGCCGACCAGCAGCGGGTTGCCGTACAGCACGGTGCCGCCGACCATCACCAGCTGGACGTGCTTGGGCCGCGCCGCGAGGATCGCGTCGTACGGGTGCGCGCGATCGCCGGCGAACACCGCCAGATCGGCGAGCCGGCCCTCGGCCAGGGTGCCGAGCTTGGCGTCGAGCGCGAGCGCCTGGGCGCCGCGGCTGGTCGCCATCGTCACCAGATCCTTGGCCGACAGGAGGCCGGCCCAGTGCTGCTGGGCCCACGCTGCGCCGAACCGCAGCTCCTCGAGCAGGTTCTCGCTGCCGCCCATCGACCAGTCGGGGGCGATCGACACGCTGACCCCGTCGGCGAGCGCCGTCGGGATGTCCGCGGTCTGGCCGTACAGCGACACGTTGGAGTGCGGCGACCAGATCAGCTTCATCCCGACCTGGCCCATGGTCGTGAACTCGGCGTTGCTGAACGCCACGCCGTGGGTGATCGCGGTCTGCGGCGCGTACAGGCAGCCGGCCGGCGTCGTGATCGAGCCGAGCTTGGCCCACTCGGCCAGCGCCTTGGGGTCGTCGCCCTCGCCGACGTGGACCAGGAACGCGTCGGTCTTGCCACTCGCGAAGTTGGCGCAGGTCGTCGACGGGCTCGACGGCGGGAACAGCGCGCTGGTCTGGACCTTATCCTGGCCGAGCCCGGCCTGCGCGGTGTCGACCGAGCGGGCGAGCGAGGCGAAGCACGACGAGCTGATCCCGGCGAGGCCGACGATGCTGGTCGTGCCGGCGATCAGGCCCTTGAGCTCGCCGTACTTCTCCATCTCGCAGCGCAGGCTGCCGTCGGTCGTGCCGTAGCTGGTCATCGCGCACCACGCCGGCTTGCCCGCCGAGTCGTTGGCCAGGCACTGCTTGACGTCGAGCATCGCCGCGTACTTCGGGTCGGCCGGCCACTGGTCGTGGTCCTGATAGACCTTGCCGGGGGCGGGCAGCCAGTCGCTGTCGTCGAACACGTCGAACAGGATGTGGTTGTGGGTATCGACCATGCCGGGCGCGATCACGCCCTTGGTGTCGATCACCGTCGCGCCGGTCGCGCCAAGCCGCGCGCTGCACGCGTCCTTGGTGTCGACGCAGGTGATCGTCGTGCCCTCGACCAGCACCGCGCCGTCGAGCACGGTGTCGGGCGTGACCACGGTGCCGAGCAGCAAGATCCGGTCGTGCGCGCCGAGCGTGATCGTCGGCGAATCGGAGGTGTCCGTCGAGGCGTCGGTCATCGCGTCGGGGGCCGCATCGGGCATCGCATCGGGCATCGCGTCGGTCATCGCATCGGGCGCCGCATCGACCGGCGGCTGACCCGGGCCATCGACCGGCGGCTCGTTGCCCGAGGCCGGGTTGGAGCGCGACGAGCAGCCGAGCAGCGCGGCGAGGGAGAACACCAGGGTCCGGCGCATTGCCCACCACGGTCGCATGCGGGGGCACCATAATGCGAGGAACAAAAGCCCTCGGCTCGTGCGTAAGATGGTTCATGACGCGCCGCAAATGGACTGGCGCGCAAACAAGGAAGTAGATCGTGACCGAGAGTGCAAGCACGGCGGTGGGCGTGGACGCGGGCGGATTCTCCGACGACAAATATGAGCAGTTCCTCGCGGCGGTGCGCGCGCGGTTCGCGGCGACCTGCGCGGCCGCCGGGCCCAGGCCCGCGCTGCTGCGGACCGGCGCGACCGGCCTGTTCGACCTGTTCCTCGCCCAGCTGCCGCCGGTGACGCGCCAGGTCAACACCTGCGCCACGTGCCGCGCGTTCTTCGATCAGCTCGGCGCCATGGTGCGGGCCGACGACGACGGCGTGCTCCACGCCGCGCTGTGGGACGCCCAGACCGCGCCCGAGCCGTACGCGGCCGCCGTGCGCGCGGTCGCCCGGGCGGTGACCGCCGCGCCGATCGCGGCCGTGGTGGTCTCGAGCGCGACGACCTGGGGCACGCCGAGCAAGGGCGGGCCGGCCGAGCAACCGTGGACGCACCTGGCGGTGACCCCGCCGGCCGCGCTGGTCTACACCGGCGTGGTCCGGACCGCGGCCCAGGTCGCGGCCGAGCGCCGCGAGGATCGCGGGACGCTGGTCCGCGGCCTCGAGGAGTTCTCGCCCGAGGTCGTGCGAAAGGCGGTCGCGCTGCTCAAGTCCGACCGGCTGTATCGCTCGGAGAAGTGCCTCGGCGTCGCCGAGTGGCTGCTGGGCCTGCACGCCCAGCGCGAGGCCGTCCGCGACAAGGCCCGGCGCGACAATTTGATGTGGCGCGCGGCGGCGAGCGCGCCGCCCGGGTTCTGCCACGTCCGCAGCACGATGATCGGCACGCTGCTCGAGGACCTGGCCAGCCACATGGCGTTCGACACCGTCAAGCAGCGGTTCGCGGCCAAGATGCACCCGCTGCAGTACCAGCGTCCCACCGCGGCGCCGAGCGCGCAGAACATCGCGCGCGCCGAGGAGATCATCGGCAAGCTCCGCTCGGCCGGCGCGCTCGAGCGCCGGTTCGCCCGGCTCGACGACATCGTCGCGCTGTGGCGGCCGCGGGCGCCGGAGCCGGCGGCCAAGAAGGGCGGCGTGTTCTCGCACCTGATGCCGAAGGGCAAGGCTTCAGGCATCGAGCTCGACGCGCCGCCGACGGTGATCACGTGGGACAAGTTCTCGCGCACCGTGCTGCCCGACGCCGTCCGCATCACGTACGCGCCGCCGGCCGACCGCCGGCCGTACATGGCCTACGTCACCGCGGCCAACCGCGAGGCGCCGCCGATCCTGCAGTGGGACGCGCCCGAGCGCCGCAACCCGGTCAGCCTGTACCTCTACGTCAACGGCTCGCTGCCGGCGGACTGGAACCTCGAGGCCGGCACCGCCCACGCGGTCACCGCGATCACGCTCGATCCGCCGCACTGGTACAGCGACGGCTTCGCGCACCACACCCAGGTCGCGCTGTTCGTGCTCGAGGGCGCGCGCGACCTGGCGTACAAGTCCGGCGCCGGCTTCTTCCCCGAGCAGCTGCGCAATGAGTACCACGAGATCCGCAAGACCATCGAGGCCTACGCCAAGTCGGCGATCGTCGCCGAGCGAGATCAGGCCGAGGTCTGCGGCCTCGCCCTGCAGAAGGGCCAGTCGTGGAACTACACCTTTCACGTGACGGGCAAGGACCAGGTCACCCAGGCGTACACGCTCGACCGCTGGGACTAGCTCGGCGGCCCGGAACGGCGGCGTTCATCGCTCGCAGGGCTCGCTGACGCGGTGCGTTCGTGCGTTCGCGCAGCGGGCGTGCGCTGGTGCGGCAATCCGGGCGATGCCAGGCGCGCTGCGCGCGTGCGAAACGCGTGATGCGGGTGGCCCGAGGACTGCACAGCTACCGGGCAGGAGGTACTCGCCATGTTTCTCGCCCTCGCTGCCATTCTCGCCATTGCATGGGTCTTCGGCTTCACGGTGTTCCATGTCACGACCGGAGCCATCCATATCCTGCTCGTGATCGCCGTCGTCGTCGCGATCGTGCACTTCGTGCAGGGCCGCCGCGCGTTGTGAGCTACTCGTCGCCGGCCTTTTGCAGCTTCTTGCCAACGGCCTGTAGCCGCTGGTGGAGCGCATGGGCCTGGTCGGCGAGCTCGGCGAAGTCGACCGAGCGCGCCTGATTGGCGAGCTGCTCGGCGCGCTCGGAGAGGGCGAGGACGCGGCTCGAGATGTCGCGGGCGTCGTCGGCGATGGGCGGGCGCGTGGCGTCGCCGTTGGGGCGAACGCCCGCGATCAGCGTATTGAGGCTGCCGACCTCACCCGCGACGGAGGTGAGCTCGGCCATCAGGCCGTTGAGCTGCTGGTTGCGGTCCTGGATCGCCGGGACGTGCGCCACGACGAGGGCGGCGAGCTGCTCCTGGCGGCCGCGCGCCGCGGACAGCGCTTGGACCATCCGCTGGCCGGCGGCCTGGAGCCGCTCCTCGGACTTGGCGATCTCGCCGAGCACCGCGTTGGAGCGCTCGAGCTGCTTGACGCTCGCCATCGGTTGCTTGAGGAACAGGTCGCCGAGCCGCGAATAGGTCGCGAGTTCTTCGTCGAAGGCGGCCGCGGCGTCGGACAGCGCGGTGTCGTGGGAGTCCATGCCCGCGGAATCTACACGCGATTACCGGTCGCCGGCTCGCACAACCACAGCCGAAACGGCGTCGGCGACGCGGTGAACACCTGGCGCGGCCGCCAGCCGGCGCTGGCGAGCAGCGCGTGCATCGCCGCCGGCGTGTGCTTGTAGCAGTGCTCGGTGACGATCGGCTCGTCGGGCAGGAACGTGATCGACTCGCCGCCCAGCCGCACGACCTGGCGGCGCTTGCTGACCAGGTGCATCTCGACCCGCGACGCCGCCGCGTTCCACACCGCGCGGTGGGCGAAGCCCTCGACATCGAACGTCGCGTCGCGCGCACGGTTGAGGTGGACGAGCGCGTTCTTGTTGAACTGGGCGGTGATGCCGTGCTCGTCGTCGTACGCGCGCAGCAGCATCTCGGGATCGCGGGTCGCGTCGGCGCCGATCAGCAGCATGCGATCGGGGCCGGCGAGCTGGCCGAGCCGGGCGAGGAACTGGCGGGCGTGATCGGGCTCGAAGTTGCCGATCGTCGAGCCGGGAAAGAACACCAGCGTGCGCTTGAACGCGTGCTGCGGCGCGGGCAGCTCGAACGGCGCGCTGTAGTCCGCGGTCACCGGCGCGACGTCGACGCCGGGGAACTCGCCGCGCAGCTGGCCGGCCAGGCGGTGCAGCTGATCCTGGGCGACGTCGATCGGCACGTAGCCGGTCGGGTGCTCGAGCGCGCGCAGCAGGAGGCGGGTCTTCTTGCCCTCGCCGCTGCCCGGCTCGATCACCCGAGCGCACGGCCCGACGTGGTGCGCGACCTGGTGCAGGTGCTCGGTGAGCAGCGCGAGCTCGGTGCGGGTCGGATAGTAGGCGTCGAGCGTACAGATCCGCTCGAACAGCTCCGCGCCGGCGTCGGCGTAGAGCAGCCGGCACGGCAGGTGTTTGTGAGACGCCCGCAGGCCGGCGAGCACGTCGTCTTGTTCGTCGTAGCGGACCGCGACCAGGCTCATAGACGTCCCCTTGCCCGTGCGGTGTGCCGGGCGTGCTCGGTGCGCGGCGCCGCACGGCGCACAGGCATCGAAGACGTACCGAATCGCATGGGTTTCGGACTTCGGTGCAGGCAGTGGGCCACGCGGCGCCGGGTCACCGCGGCCGGCTGCTTGCAACACACTCCGACATGTGGATGCTCATGCAACGTGCGATGGCCGGCCTGCGCCGCTCGCTTCGCTTCCGCTTACACATGGAGCCGACCGAGGCGACTGGGGCGCCCAAGCCGCCGGGCCCGCCGGCCTGACTACTGGACGCCGGACGTGGCGAGGCGCGGCCCGAACACGCGGATGCTGGCGATGACCTCGGTGTCGTCGCCGCCCTTGACCTGGTGGCGCGCGCCGATGTCGAGGCCCCAGGTCGTCGTGGCGTAGCCAAGGCCGCCGGAGATGTACGTCGCGCCCAGGCCGTTATCGTGCAGCGCGCCGCCGCGCAGCGGGATCGCGTTCTGGCCATCGCCGAGCGGCAGGTACAGCTCGGCGCCGCCGCCGTAGCGCGCCGCCTGATCCGCGCCGTCGAGGTTCCACTTCATGTCGAAGCTGAGCGCCAGGATCTGCAGCGGCCGGGCGTAGACGCCGCCGCCGAGCGTGCGCGGGAACTCGTCGGACTCGGTCGTCGTCCACAGGTTCTGACCCGAGACGCCGATGTTGAGGTTGTTGGTCAGCCGGATCGTCGCGCCGAAGTCGGCGCCGAACCCGCTGGCGTCGGGCTCGCCCAGGTCGGAGTCGAAGTGGAAGTACTTGATCGTGCCGCCGAGCAGGACGCGCGGCAGCAGCAGGTACGACAGCGCCATGCCGCCGAGGTGGGTCGCGTGGTGCGCGGTCGCGCCGCTCTCGAACGTCGGGCTCGCGCTGGCGTGCTCGTAGAAGAAGCAGCCCGGCAGGCCGCTGGTCGAGTCGCACGCTGACACCAGGATCAGCGACGCCGAGTCGGTCGATCGATAGCCGTAGCCCCCCTCGAACACCAGCTCGCGGTTGAGTGGGATGCCGCTGGGGTTGAGCGTGGCGCCGGTCTGGCCGGTCGCGCCGCCACGCATCGCCTCGCCGACCGCGAGCTCGCGCGGGCCGATGAAGTCGGTGGGGTTATCCGCGCGGGCCGGCGCGCTGGCGAGCACGGCCATGCTGACCACGAGCCGGCGAAACACGACGAGCGAACGCATGCCGTGAGTCTTGGCGTGGAAACCGGCCGCGGGCAAGAAACCTGATTGATCGCGCCGATCTGGCAGCGATCACGCCGACCGGGTGCCAATTCGGCCGCCGCTCGCCAGGCACCCGAAAACCAGAAACGCAGCGCTTACGGGCCGCTGCGTCTTCAGTTCATCTCAGCTGATCGAGCTGTTACCAGCGATCGCCACCGCCGCCGCCGCGACCACCGCGGCCACCGCGACCACGCCGGCCACCGTCGTCGCCGCCGCCGCCGCCGCCACCGAAGTCACCACCGCCGCCACCGCCACCGTAGCCGCCACCACCGCCGCCGAAGCCGCCACGGCCACCGCCACCACCGCCGAAGCCACCACCGCCGCCGCGGAAGCCACCACCGCCACCGCCGCCGAAGCCGCCGCCACCACCGCCACCGCGGTTCTGGCGCTGCTCGGCCTCGTTGACGCGGAGCGGGCGGCCGTCAAGCGTGCGGCCGTCCATACCCTCGATCGCCTTGGCGGCTTCCTCGGGGGTACCCATGGTCACGAACGCGAAGCCGCGCGAGCGGCCGGTCTCGCGGTCGGAGACCAGATGGACGTCGCTGACGGTCCCGAACTCCTGGAACGCGGTGCGGACGCCATCAGCATTGGTGTTGAACGAAAGATTGCCAACGTACAGACGAGTGTTCATCGCTTGCTCGATCTGGCCCAAGTGACGACTGTCCCGCCCGGAGGGGGCCATGGTGCTCCATAGCGGGGGTTTCTCAAACGAAGAGCGGCTGCTTCAAACTCCCACGGAGCACCGGACCAAAACCGACGAACTGTGGCGTGACGAAGCTACTCCTGGCGGTTAGCGTTTGCCAACCTGGAAACACTACCTGGGCTCAAGCTTGCGGAACGACTGGCGATAAATGTCAGAAACTCGCGCACGATCCGGGTGTCGGACGAGGACCCGATGGGCGACCCAGGTATGATCCCGCGCCATGTCTGAGCTCGAGCGAACGCTGCTGCGGCGCCTGCGCGACCGCGACGAGCGGGCGTTCCGCGAGCTGGTCGAGCAGCACCGCGACCGCGTGTTCAACATCACGTTCCGCATGCTCGGCAACCGCGCCGAGGCCGAGGACGTGGCGCAGGAGGTCTTCATCTCGGTGTTCAAGACCATCGACACGTTCCGCGAGGAGTCGAAGTTCTCGACCTGGCTCTACCGGGTCGCGGTGAACCACTGCAAGAACCGGATCAAGTACCTCGCGCGCCGGCACGACCGCGACCGCGACGAGCTCGACGAGACCTCGCACGAGGCCAACGACGCGAACAGCGCCCCGGTCCGCCACGTCGCCCCCGACCGCGCGCTCGAGGGCGCGCAGCTCGAGGTCCTGCTGCAGGAGGCGATCGGCCACCTCGACAACGATCAGCGCGCGGTCGTGATCCTGCGCGACGTCGAGGATCTGTCGATCGAGGAGATCTGCGAGATCACCGGGCTGCCCGACGGCACGGTCAAGTCGCGGCTCCACCGCGCCCGGCTGGTGCTGCGCAAGCGGATGCAACGCCATGTCACGTGAACCACGCTACGCTGGAGGCAGCCGTGTCCGCCCCTCATGACGCCGCGCCGGACGACCCCGCGCTGGATGACGCCGCGCCGGATGACGCCGCGATCGACGATGACGACCTGCCCGAGGACGTGATCGTCCAGGTCTCGGACTTCCTCGACGGCGCGCTGACCGGCAAGGCCCGCGACGAGGTCGCGCGCAAGGTCGCCAGCGATCCGCTATGGCAGCGCGCGCACCGCGAGCTGACCGAGACCCGCACGTACCTGTCAGGCCTGAGCAAGGCGCACGCGCCGTCGAGCTTCGCGCAGGACGTCGAGGACACGATCCACCAGCGCAGCGCCGGCCAGCTGTTCGCCAAGCGCACGCTGGGCGACCGCGTGCCGTTCGGCGCGCTGCTGATCGTCGCGCTGCTGGTGATCATCGGGATCGGCATCGTGCTGTGGTCGTCGCCGACCGGCTCGCTCAAGCGCGACCGCGTGCCGGTCGATCCGCCGCCCGCCGGCTCAGCCGTCGACCACCCGTAGCTCGGGGGTGACCTGGTCGACCGCCTGGTTCGACATCAGCGACTTGACGAACAGCCGCAGCGGCAGCCGGCGCTCGGGCGCGACGTACTCGAGGTTGACCTGGCGGTCGGTGACCTCGAAGAACGCGCGATCGGCCGCGAGCAGCTCGGTCTCGGCCAGCTCGATGTCGTTGGGTTCGACGTCGCGCAGGTTGGCGCGGACCTGCTCGGCCTCGGGGTAGAGCTTCTTGTCGACGAAGAACCCGCCGAGGATCAGCTTCGCCTTGACCGCCATCGAGTGCAGGTCGGTGCCGGTCCGGTGCGGCAGGCCGAGCACGTCGCGAAGCAGCTCGCCGCTGACCGGCGACGCGCGGTCGTACGCGCGGCGGGTGACGTAGCCCAGGTCGAAGATCGCCAGCTGCGGCGCGAACACCAGGCCGTAGGTCCGCGCCATCTCGGCGTAGTAGCTGAAGTGCTGGCCGACCTCGCGCAGCAGCTCGGGCCGGTCGACCAGCTCGCGGCCGAGCCGGCGGTACTGGTGGAACACGTCGTAGATCCCGCGCAGGTTGTGCGCCTTGATCGCCTCGCGCAGGTAGTTGTTGAAGAACCGGACCGCGAGCCGGATCGCCTGCTCGTCGCGGTGCTCGATCGCGCGCACGCCGATCACCCGGGTCGCGTCGGAAAACGTCGACACGCCGTCGGTCGCGCTGTACAGCGCGCGCAGGAAGCCGCGCTCGAGCTGGAGCAGGCAGCGCATCTCGAACCAGGTCTTGTTCTCCGACAACATCTCGAGCGCCTCGTCGGACAGGCCGACGAAGTCGGCGCGGTCGACCACGAACCACTCGCGCGGCATCCGCGACTTGTGCTTGCCGTAGAAGTCGAGCAGGACCTTGATCGACCACGCGCCCTCCGCGGCGACGTCGCGGTCGTTGCGGTCGAGCGACTTGATGATGATCGTGCCGATCTGGCCGACCCGGACCGACAGCTCGGTCTGCGCGTCGAGCGGATCGCGGTGGCGCTCGGCGACCTGGCGGACGATCTGGCCCGCGTCCTCGCGCAGCCGGATCAGCAGGCGCGACGGATCGACGAACCGGACGACGTAGAAGAAGTACGGCAGCAGCACCGCCCAGCCGAGCATCGCCAGGTACACCGACATCGCGATCGACCAGGTCGGCGCGAACTTGGGGCCGATCATGTAGTCGACCCACAGGGCGTGGGCCGCGCCGAACGTGATGAACGACAGGACGTAGCGGTTGACCCGGTCCTGGAGGAACATCTCGATCAGCTTCGGCGTGTGCATGTTCGCCGTCAGCGGCAGCGCCAGGCCGATCGTCGCGATCAGCATCGCGAGCACGTTGTTGTACGCGCGCGCCATCGGCGACAGGATGTCGACGAGCTTGGCGTTGTTGACGTCGACCCAGCTCGTCGCGCCGCCGCCCGGGAACCCCGCGCGCCGCCATTCGAGGAAGAACTCCACGCCGAACAGCAGCGCAAAGGCCACGAATGCGATCACGACTGATCGCATGAAGAGCTTGCGCATCGGCCGATGTTAGCGCAGTCGCTAGTCGGGATCGTCTTGAAGAAACGCGAAGTAGCGGTCCGGCAGGTCGTCGAACTCCAGCGTGCCGCCGCACTTCGGGCACTGGAAGACCGGCGGCTCGAGCTCGGCGGCGAGGAGCGCGGCGGTCTGGATCAGCCGCTCCTCCTGGTGGTCGCAGCCGATGCAGTGGAACGGCGCGAAGAACGACGTGACCGTGCCGCGGCCGATGACGTCCTTGACCATCGACGCCTGCAGGATGAACGGCATCGAGCAAGCGTGGAACTCGTAGCCCTGGATCCGGGCCTGGCGCAGGAACTCGCACCACGCGCGGACGCCGAGCGAGTTCATGTACGTGACCTGCGCGGTGTCGAACACGACGCGGCCGACCATCGCCGGGAGCAGGTCGCCGAACCGGGTCGCCTCGGTGAAGTCGCCGCGCAGCACGACCCGGGTCCGCTCGCCGTCCTTGACCACCTGCCACTGGGTCAGCCGGGCGAGCACGGCGCGGGCGTGGTCATCGGGCGCGTCGAACGCGACGCCGACCACGGTCTTGCCGTCGCGCGGCTGGGCCCAGACCACGGTGCCGCGGATCCGCGCCGGGGCCTCGCCGGCGGACTCGACGGTCAGCTCGAGGAGCTGGCCCTCGCCCACGGTCTGGCCGACGACCAGACGGACGCCGTCGACCGACAGGTTCGACACCGTCGCGTCGAGCGCCACGCCGGCGAGCTGGACGGTGACCGCGAACGCCTCGGTGCCCAGGCGCGGCGCGCCGAGCTGGATCGCGACCACGTCGTAGAGCTCGTCGGCGGTCATCGGCGCGATCAGCAGCTCGTCGCAGCCGCTGCGCGGGACCTCGCGGCGGTGCTCGGCGGACAGCTGGGCGCCGGTCACCAGGATCACCCGGGTCGCCGGGTGGTCGGTCTTGATCAGGCGCGCGGTGGCGAAGCCGTCGGGCATCGCGTCGAGCAGGACCAGCTCGGGCGCCTCGCGCGCGACCAGCTCGCGGGTCTCGGCGGTCGAGCCGGCGACGACCAGCGCCAGGTCGAGCCGCTGGAACGGCGGCGCCGTGAAGTGGCGCAGCAGCTCGGCGTTGTTCGAGACCAGAACCTTCGGCACGGCGACTGCGCAACATATCACGCGCGCGGCGAAAATGACGCTGCGCGTGATCGACGGCGCCGCGGCTCAGTGAAGCAGGATCGCGCGCAGGATCACGATCAGCGCGATGAACGCGACGATCGCCCCGCCGATCACGGCCACGCCGCGGACCAGGGTGCCCCGATCGTAGGCCTCGCGCTCGGCGGTCAGCTTCTCGATCTCGGTGGTGCGCGCGGTGATCGCGCCGCGCAGGCGATCGATGCGCTGGTACAGCTCGGTGAACCGCGGGTCCTCGAGGCGGTTGAGGTTGACCAGGGTGCCGAGCGTGACCAGGCGGCGCGCGATCTCGGCCTCGGCCTCGGCGATCTCGCGGGCCTTGCGCTTCTGCTCGGCGTCGAGCTCGGCGAGCCGGTGGGTGTGGCCCTCGCGCGCGTCGGACAGGCTGCGCTTGGCGGCGTCGAGCTCGGCCTTGGCGGCGTCGAGCCGGGTCGTCCCCTCGATGATCGGCCGGTCGATCGCGGCGAGCCGGCGGTCGACGTCCTGGCGCTCGGGCTCGATCGCGGCGGCCTCGACCCGGGCCTGCTCGGCGGTGCGGCGATGCTCCTGGCGGGCGTCGCCCAGCTCGGTCGCGCTCGACTGCTTGTCGGCGTCCTCGGCGGCCTTGAGGTGCGCCTTCTGCCGGCGCTCGAGCTCCTTGCGCTTGTCGCGCAGCTGGCGGCGCTGGGCCTCGAGCGAGGCGAGCTCGCGCTGGGCCTCGTCGAGCAGGCGCTCGGCCTCGCCGAGCTTGGTGTTGCGCTCGCGCTCGATCTCGGTGAACTTGGTGTTCTCCTCGACCTTGCGGGCGTCGACGTCGCCGTGCTCGCGGGACACGACGGCGACGCGGTCCTCGGCGGCGTTGATCGCGGCGTTCTCGCCGAAGAACACGCGGCCGTCGACCTTGGCGGTGCGCGCGGCGCCGCCGAGCGCGCCGAGCACCTGGTCGAGCGCGACGGTGTCCTGCTTGATGTCGGAGCCGAGCAGCTTGATCGCGCCGCGGCGCTGCCAGCGGGCGCGGGCGAACCGCAGGCTGTAGCGCGCGGCGTTGACCAGGCTCGGCTCGGGGATCGCGGGGACCGGGCTGACCTCGGGCGGCGTGAACGGCCGGTCGACCAGCGCCTCGGGCCGGTGGATCCGGGTCGGCGGCGGCTCGATGCCGTCGTCGCGGCCGCGGCTGGCGTCGATCGCCAGGCCGAGCGGCAGGCCGGCGTCCTTCATCAGGTCGGCCGAGGCGCGCGGGTAGCCGGCCGCCGGGTCGGGCGTCGGGGGCGTGGGCGGCGGTGAGAACGCCATCGGCGCGAGCATCGGCGGCGGCAGCGTCGCGGGCGCGTCTTGCCGGCGGCGGCCGGGGCCGGCCGGATCGCCGGGCGTGCGCAGATCGGGCGGCGGCGGCTCGCGGCGCTGCGCCGCCGGGCCGGGGTTGAGCGCGTTGGCCAGGCCGCGCGCGCTGTCGGTGATCGGCGTCGCGGGCGGCCGCAGCGCCCCGGGGGCGCCCGCCGGCGGCGAGAACGGCGCCAGCCCGGCCGACGTCACCAGCACGCCGGGCTGCGCGGCCGGCTGACCGAACGGCGGCGGGCTGCTCGGCGACGCGGGCCGCGGCAGCGGCGGCTGGGCGGCCACCGGCGTCGCCTGAACCGCGAGCGGCGGCGCGCTCGTCTGCGTCCCCGAGCGCCCCACCGGCGGCGGGCTTGTCTGCGTCCCGGCGCGCGCCAGCGGCGGCGCGCTCGTCTGCGTCCCCGCGCGCCCCACCGGCGGCGGGCTCGTCTGCGTCCCGGAGCGCGCCAGCGGCGGCGGGCTCGTCTGCGTCCCCGCGCGCGCGAGGCTCGCCAGCGGCGCGA
>DASWOO010000117.1:0-4195 GCA_036404335.1 Kofleriaceae bacterium | reverse complement strand
AACCGCGAGCTCGAGGCGTTCTCGTATGCGGTGTCGCACGACCTGCGCGCGCCGCTGCGCTCGATCAACGCGTTCAGCCGGATCTTGCTCGAGGACCACAGCGAAGATCTCGGCGCCGGCGCGCCGCACCTGCAGCGGATCGACGCCGCGTCGAAGCGGATGGCCACGCTGATCGACGACCTGCTGCAGCTGTCGAAGACGGGCCGCCACGAGCTCCACCGCGGCGACTTCGACCTGGCGCAGACCGCGCGGGAGATCGTCGACGAGCTGCGCCATGCCGATCCGGCGCGCGCCGTCGAGGTCGTGATCGCCGACCACCTGCCGGCCCACGCCGACGCGCGGCTGATCCGCGTCGTGCTCGAGAACCTGCTGCGCAACGCCTGGAAGTTCACGTCGAAGCGCGCGGCGCCGCGCATCGAGGTCGGCGGCGCCGGCGGCGCGTATTACGTGCGGGACAACGGCGCGGGCTTCGACCCGGCGCGCGCGGCCAAGCTGTTCGCGCCGTTCCAGCGCATGCACGCCGACGCCGACTTCGAGGGCACCGGCATCGGCCTGGCGACCGCGCACCGCGTGATCGCGCGCCACGGCGGCCGGATCTGGGCCGACGCCGCGGTCGGTCAGGGCGCGACGTTCCACTTCACGCTGACCGCCGACGCCGCTTGAACCGGCGTCGCTGTGGCAGAATCGCCACGCGAGAAAAAACCCTCGCGAGCGATGTTGAGGCCGCGCCGCCGGCTCCGACGTCTCTGCAAACGCGCCCCCGGGCGCCTTGCCAGGAGATTCACTGATGAAGTTCATGCTGATGATGAATGCGCCGCGCGGTACGGGAGACTGGAGCGTCATGCGCTGGCCGGTCGCCGATCTGCAGAACCACGTCCGGTTCATGAAGGACTTCGCCCGGCAGCTCGGCGCGAGCGGCGAGCTGGTCACCGCGGAGGGGCTGGCGTCGCCGGGGCAGGCGCGGATCGTGCGAGCCGGCGCCGACGGCGCGCCCGAGGTGACCGACGGGCCGTTCGCCGAGGCCAAGGAGTTCCTCGCCGGCTACTGGATCGTCGACGTCGAGAGCGCGGCGCAGGCGTACGCGATCGCGGCGCGCGCGTCGATGGCGCCGGGGCCGGGCGGCACGCCGCTGCACATCCCGATCGAGGTCCGCGAGGTGATGAGCGCGCCGCCCGTCGAGGTGTAGGTGGATCCGCTCGAGCTGCGCGCGCTGGCGCCGCAGGTGCTCGCCGCCGTGGTCCGGCGCCACGGCGATTTCGGCGCCGCCGAGGACGCGGTGCAGGAGGCGCTGATCGCCGCGGCCGCGCAGTGGCCGGTCACCGGCCGGCCGGACAACCCGCGCGCCTGGCTGATCCAGGTCGCCGCGCGCCGCATGCTCGATCACGTGCGCGGCGAGACCGCGCGGCGCCGGCGCGAGGCCGAGGTCGGGCGGGACACCGGCGAGGAGGCGCCCGAGCCCATGCGCGATGACTCGATGATGCTGCTGTTCATGGCGTGCCATCCGGCGCTGACCCGGCCGTCGGCGATCGCGCTGACGCTGCGCGCGGTCGGCGGCCTGACGACCGGGGAGATCGCGCGCGCGTTCCTCGTGCCCGAGGCGACGATGGCGCAGCGGATCAGCCGCGCCAAGCAGAGCATCGCGCAGTCGGGCGTCGGGTTCGCGATGCCGGGCGACGCCGAGCGCGCCGGCCGGCTCGCGGCGGTGCTGCACGTGCTGTATCTGATCTTCAACGAGGGCTACGCCGCGACCGCGGGCGCGAGCCTGGCGCGGGTCGATCTATCGCGCGAGGCGATCCGGCTGACGCGGGCGGTGTGCGACGTGTTCCCCGACGAGCCCGACGGCCTGGGCCTGCTGGCGCTGATGCTGCTCACCGACGCGCGGCGGCCGGCGCGGACCGGCGCGGACGGCGCGCTGATCCCGCTCGACGAGCAGGATCGCGGGCGGTGGGATCGCGCGGCGATCGCCGAGGGCGTGGCGCTGGTCAGCACCGCGCTGCAGCGCGGGCCGGTCGGCGCGTATGCGCTGCAGGCGGCGATCGCCGCGGTCCACGACGAGGCGCCGCGCGCCGAGGACACCGACTGGCCGCAGATCCTCGCGCTCTACGGCGTGCTGGGCCAGCTCGCGGACAACCCGATGGTCGCGCTCAACCGCGCGGTCGCCGTCGCCATGGTGCACGGCCCGGCGGCCGGCCTCGCCCAGCTCGCCGCGCTCGACGCCGACCCGCGGCTCGCCGGCCATCACCGGCTGGCCGCCGTGCGCGGCCACCTGCACGAGCGCGCCGGCGAACCCGCCGCGGCGATCGCCTGCTATCGCGCGGCGGCCGAGCGCACCACCAGCGTGCCGGAGCGCGACTATCTGCTCCGCCGCCTCGCGCGGCTCGACCCCTGACAGAGGCTACGTCGGCTCGGGGTGCGGGGCGCGCGCGGCCTCGGCGGCCAGGCGGGCGCGCTCGCGGCGGGACAGGACCTCGCGCCACCACGGCGTCGGGCCGTCGAGCTGGTCGGGCTCGAACGCGGCGCCGAGGCGAGGCGTGAGGATGCGGGCCGAGGTCCGGGCGGCGGAGGCGAGCAGGGTCTCGGCCGGGTCGTTCCAGGCGTGGAAGCCGAGGCTGAAGGTGCCCCAGTGGACCGGCAGCAGCGTGCCGCCGCCGAGCATGCGGAACGCCTCGAGCGCGTTGTCGGGGCCGAGGTGGATCGTGCCCCACGACGGGTGATAGGCGCCGATCTCGAGCATGACCAGGTCGAACGGGCCGTGGCTCCGGCCGATGGCTTCGAACTCCGGGGTCAGGCCGGTGTCGCCGGAGAAGAACACCTTGCGGCGCTCCGACTGGATCACCCACGACGCCCACAAGGTCGAGTTGCGCCCGCCCATGGTGCGTCCGGAGAAGTGCTGCGCGGGCTGGGCGGTGAGCTTGAGCCCGGGCAGCTCGAACGACTCGTGCCAGTCGATCTCGGTGATCTGCGACGGCGCGAAGCCGTAGCGCTCGAGGTGCGCGCCGACGCCGAGCGCGGTGACGATCGGCACGCCGCGCCTGGCGAGCGCGGTCATCGTCGGCTTGCACAGGTGATCGAAGTGGTCGTGCGACAGCAGCACGACGTCGAGCGCCGGCAGCTCGCCGAGCTCGGCCGGCACCGGATGAAACCGGCGGGGCCCCAGGAAGCTGACCGGCGAGACCCGCTTGCCGAACACCGGATCGGTCAGCACGCGGACGCCGTCGAGCTCGAGCAGCACCGTGCTGTGGCCGAGCCAGGTCGCGCGAAACCCGGTGTCCGGGCGCCGGGCCCACGCCTCGTGCGGCCGCTCGATCGGCAGCGGCGCGGGCGGCCGGCGCTGCTGGCCACCGAACACCAGCTCGCCGAGCATCGGTAGCACGCCGCCCTGCACGCCGAGCGGCGTCACCGCCGTGTTGCGAAACAGGCCATCCGCATACTGGCTCGACGCCAGCGTGCGCTCCTTGCGCAGCCCGGCGCTGCGCCGGTGGTCGCGGTCATCGGGCGCGGGCAGATCAACGGGCTCGTCGGGAAGATCGCTGGCGGACATCGAGCGCTCCTTGCGCGGCAGTCTTACAGCTGTTAAACATACTGTACAGCTGTTAAACGGCAAGTCCGCCATGTCACCGCCCGTCTCGGCCAACGAGCAGCGCATCCTGCACCACGCGCTGGCCAGCTTCGCGACCCGCGGCTACGCGGCGACGGGCCTGCGTACGATCGCCGCCGACGCCGCGTTGACCGCGCCGATGGTCAACTACTACTTCAAGACCAAGGAGGCGTTGTACCAGCAGGTCGCCGCCTCGGTCGTGGCGCGGCTCGTGGAGGCGGTCACGGCCGCGGCACCCGCCACGGCCGGGCTCGTCGACATGCTGACCGGCAACCTGCTCGCTCACCTTGCGTTCACCGTGGCCTCGCCCGAGGCGGTCCGATTCCTGTTCGGGCTGATGTTCGGCCCGGAGGAGGGCCGGCCGCCGATCGACCACACCGCCTATCTCGCGGTCGAGACCCGGCTGCGCCAGCGCCTCGATCGCGCGATCCGCAGCGGCGAGCTGACCCTGCACCCGGGCGTGACCCGCGCCGACGCGCTCGAGCTCTACCAGGGCCTGGTGTTCAGCTTCATCATGCACGACCTCAAGGCGCCGCTGATGGGCAAGCCCGTTACCGACCCGCGCGTCGCCTCGCGCCGCCTAGCGATCGTGCTGGC